>NZ_JBEZBN010000016.1:44193-114738 GCF_040647115.1 Streptomyces sp. NPDC044571 | reverse complement strand
GTCCCAGTTCGCCGCGGGCAGCACCGCCCGCGTGAACTCGGCGATCGCATCTAAGTCACCCTGGGTGACGCACCCCTGTGACTCATCCGGGCCCTCGGGCCGGAAGGCTCAGCCGCGCGTGAGCCACGGCCGCAGCAGCTTGCTGACTGCGGGCATGGCCACGTAGGTCATCAGGGTGCTGAAGACGACCGTGAAGGCGGCCGTGCGGACCACGAAGGGCAGATCCACCAGGAACGGCCCGAGCAGCGCGTTGCCGAGCAGCGAGATCGGGAAGATCGCCAGCCCGGAGCTGATCGCCATCTTCCACCGGGGCGGCGCGGGCCGGGTGGTACCCGGCTTGGCGAACCAGGTCTCCATTCCGTGCAGTTCACGCCGGGCTATCTCGGTGTGGTGGTGGCCCTCGCAGTTCGCGAAGAAGGCCGCCCGCTCGGCGGACGCCTGCCAGCGCTCCAAGGCCCCCTGATCGCGGAAGCGGTGAACGAGGAACCAGGGGGCGCCCTCGGCCGCCGGGCGGAACAGCCCGTACCCCAGATGGTCCGGGAAGGACGCCGCGGTCTCCAGGATCCCGCGCGCCCAGTCTTCGAACGCCTCCTCGTAACCGGGCTCCACCTGTCGGGCGATGAGCAGGCTCACCTCCCCGTTGTCGGCGGGGACGGTGTGCTCGGACGTGTCGGTGAGGGCCATCGGGTCAGGATGACTAGTTGGTGCCGATCTTGGCCAGCAGGTCCACGATGCGGCCCTGTACGTCCGCGGTGGTGGCCCGCTCCGCGAGGAAGAGCACGCTCTCCCCGGACGCCAGTCGCGGCAGGTGCGACTCCTCGATGCCGGCGGTCGTGTAGACGACCAGCGGCGTGCGGTTCAGCTGCCCGTTGGCACGCAGCCAGTCCACGATCCCCGCCCGCCGCCGGCGTACCTGCATCAGGTCCATGACCACCAGGTTGGGCCTCACCTGCGTCGCCAGTTCCACCGCGTCGGTGTCGGCGCCCGCCCGCGCGACCTGGAGGCCGCGGCGTTCCAGAGCAGCCGTGAGCGCGGTCGCGATCTCGTCGTGCTCCTCGATCAGCAGCACCCGGGAGGGATGCTGTTCGCTGTCGCGCGGCGCAAGCGCCTTGAGGAGGACGGCGGGGTCCGCCCCGTACGCCGCTTCGCGCGTGGCGTGGCCGAGCCCGGCCGTGACCAGTACGGGCACCTCGGCGGCCACCGCGGCCTGCCGCAGGGACTGGAGGGCGGTACGGGTGATCGGGCCGGTCAGCGGGTCCACGAACAGCGCGGCGGGGAACGCGGCGATCTGCGCGTCCACCTCCTCGCGCGAGTGTACGATCACCGGCCGGTACCCGCGGTCGCTGAGTGCCTGCTGGGTCTGCACGTCCGGGGCGGGCCACACCAGGAGCCGGCGCGGGTTGTCCAGCGGCTCCGGGGGCAGTTCGTCGTCCACGGGCTGCGGCACGGGCCGGTTGACCACCTCGACGGCGCCTCCGGGCCCGTCCAGCGGCTCGGGGCCCTCGGCGGCGCCCGCCTCCGGGGCTCCTATCGCGAAGGCCCGGCCCTGCGGAGCGGGTTCGGCGAGCCGGCGTCGGCGGCCGGAGCCGCTCGTGGCACCGGCGCCGCCGGTCGCGTCCACCGAGATGCCCTGACCGAGGGTGCCGAGGGCACGCACGCTGATCGGCTGCGCAGGATCGGCCGGAGCGTCCTGCGGCCGGCGGGCCCCCGGCACGGCGACGGAGCCCGCGGCCTCGTCCTCCGGTGCGGTCCGGGCCCCGGGAACGGGCCAGGCGGGGGTGGCGGGCAGGGCACGCCGCCGCCCGGTCGGCTGTACGGGTTCCTCTCCGGCCGCGGTCGCGGACGGCTGCGCGGCGGCGGCCTCGGGCACGGCACCGGGCGCACCCAGCATCCGCCGCCCGCGTCGCCCCGCCGGAGCGTCGCCCGTGCCCTCGGCCGCGGCCTCGGTGTCCGCGGGTGCAGAGGCGGCGGCTGCCGGATCCGGAGCCGGGGCCGGGGTCGGGCCGGCGGGAAGGGCGAAACCGCCCTCGGGAGCGATGGGCCGCACCGGCGCCGGGGTGGGGCCGAGCCCCGTCGCGGGCACGGGGCCGCCCGGCTGCGGCGCTGCCACGGGGCCGAGGGCGCGACGCCGCGCGGCGGGATGCTCCGTCAGCGGAACGGGCGGCACGGCGGGAATCCCGGGCACCCCCGGCACTCCGGCCACCGGAGCCCCGCTCGGTACCGGAGTCGGCTGCGGGCCCACCGGCACCGGCGGGAGCGCGGGCATGCCGGTCCCGGGCGGCGGTACGGGCCGAACGGAGCCCTCTGCGCCGCCCTCCGCGCTGCCGTCGCCGGCCCGGCCGCGGCGGCGCCCGGTCCCCAGGCCCGCCGGGTTCACCGGGGACTGGGCCAGCTCAGGACCGGCCCCGGGCGTACCGGCAGCACCGTCGGCACCAGGAGCCTCGCCCGCCCGCCGCCGGCCCGACGGCAGGGCCAGCGCGCCCCCGGCCTCGGCCCCGCCGGACGCCTGGCTCTCCTCGGCCGCGTCCTCCAGGAACGCGTCCACACCGCGCCGGGCCCGCCGGCGTGCGGGCGGCGACGGCTCCTTGGCGGGCTCCGGTTCCGGTTCCGGTTCCGGATCCGGCAGGGTCACCGTCCCGGCTCCCGAACCCAGCGGCAGCTCCAGCACGTACGCCCCGCCGGGGGCCCCCGGAACCTCCACGGTCTGCAGGACGCCCCCGTGCGCGCTCA
This sequence comes from Streptomyces sp. NPDC044571, assembly GCF_040647115.1. Classification (NCBI taxonomy): domain Bacteria; kingdom Bacillati; phylum Actinomycetota; class Actinomycetes; order Kitasatosporales; family Streptomycetaceae; genus Streptomyces; species Streptomyces sp. NPDC044571. The sequence goes on along the minus strand of NZ_JBEZBN010000016.1, from coordinate 112,008 downwards.
CGATGCCCCGCACGATCGGCTCGTGCACCGGGTTCCCGCCCTCGTACGGCCCGCGCACCTCGATCCGTACGACCTCGCCGCGCTGCGCGGCGGCGACCACGATCGTCGAGTCGCTGTACCCGCTGCCCTGGGGGGTCTTGCCGGTGGCGTCCACCCCGGCGACGTCCGCGACCAGGTGCGCCAACGCGGTCGCGATCCGCCCCGCGTCGACCTCGGCCTCGATGGTCGGGGCGTGGACGGCGAACTGGACGCGGCCCGGGCCGATCAGCTCGACCGCTCCCTCGACGCCGGCCGCGACGACCCCGTTGATCAGGACGTTCTTCTTCTTCAGCTTCTCGCTGCCGGCGTCGAGCCGCTGGAAGCCGAGCACGTTGTCCACCAGCGTGGTCATCCGGGAGTACCCGGCGGCCAGGTGGTGCAGCAGCTGGTTGGCCTCGGGCCACAGCTGTCCCGCGTCGTCCGCGGCGAGCGTGGCCAGCTCACCACGGAGCTCTTCCAGCGGCCCGCGCAGGGACTCGCCGAGGACCGCCAGCAGCTGCGCGTGCCGCGCCGCCAGCGCGTCGTAGGGCCGCCGGTCGGTGAAGGTCATCACGGCGCCGACGAGCAGCTCGCCGTCCCGGACGGGCGAGGTGGTCAGGTCGACGGCGACCGGCTGCCCGGCCTTGTTCCACAGCACCTGCCCGCGGACCCGGTGCTTGCGCCCGCTGCGCAGGGTGTCGGCGAGCGGGGACTCCTCGAAGGGGAACGGCGAGCCGTCGGCCCGGGAGTGCTGGACGAGCCCGTGCAGCTCCCGGTTGCCGAGGTCGGTGGCGCGGTAGCCGAGGATCTGCGCGGCGGCCGGGTTGACGAGGACGACCCGGCCTTCGGTGTCCGTACCGACGACGCCCTCGGCGGCGGCCCGCAGGATCATCTCGGTCTGCCGCTGCGAGCGGGCGAGCTCGGCCTCGGTGTCCACCGTTTCGGAGAGATCGCGTACGACGAGCATCAGCAGCTCGTCACCGGTGTACGGCTGCGGTTCGCGGTAGGCGTCGCGACCGTCGAGATGGGCGGCGGTGACCTCGACGGGGAACTCGGACCCGTCGGTGCGGCGCGCGATCATCCGCTTGGGCTTGGCCCGGCCGCCCTCGTCCTCACCGGGCCGGCGCATGGAGCCGGGGATCAGCTTGGAGTCGAACTCGGGGAGGAGGTCCAGTACGCCGCGTCCGACGAGAGCGGTGCCGGGGCTCTCCATCACCTCAAGGGCGATCGAATTCGCGTTGACCACCGTGCCGTTGGCGTTGACGAGCAACAGCGCGTCCGGAAGTGCGTCGAGTATTGCTGCGAGGCGAGCAGCGCCTCGGGATGGCCTGCTGCTCACGACGAGCTTCCTCCCTGACCACGACTACCGGCATGTCACGGGAGGAGTCTAAGGGCACGGCCCCGGCCCGAGGTGGCGGATGGCCGGCGGATACCGCGCATCCCGGGCATCCTCCCAGGTCAGGAGCGCTTACCCGGAAGCACAGGTTCCAACTCGTTCCAACGTGCGATCTCGCACCCGTTGGTCCGCCGGAACACGGCGTCCACCTTGCGGCCTTGCCACGTTCCGGTGATGCGCGCGGTGGCCGGCCCGCCGTCCTGCATGGTGCACATCTGCCGCTTGCCGGGCTCGGTGAAGGGATCCCTGCCCTCCTTCGCGAGCTGGTCCAGGCGGGCGCAGGCCTCCTCGGCCTCGGGGTGGTTCCCGCCGACGGGATCGCACTCCAGCCGGTACTCGCCGTCCGTCAGGGGGTTGCCGGTGCCGGACACGGCGACGACGAGCCGGTCGGGTGTCGCCAGCAGGCGGCCCAGCGGCAGCGGGGGAAGCGGCCCTGCGGCCGTGGCGGCCAGGGCCGAGGTGACGGCGAATGCGGCGAGACGCAGCATGGGGCACTCCAGGTCGTCCGTACGTCGTACGCCTGCTCAACGACGCGGCGGGTGCCGACGTTGCGTACGGGTCGCCGGGGTGCCGGGGTCGCGGGGCGCGCCGGAGTGCACGCACGTGCTCCGGGCGGGCTTAAGGCTTTGCTCCGGGGCCAGCTGTCCTAGTACCGTGGGAGCGGATTGGTGACCGGCCCTGCGACTGTGTCATCATCTGCACGCACCCTCGTACGCGGGGGTGTGCTGGAGGCGTCGCCTAGTCCGGTCTATGGCGCCGCACTGCTAATGCGGTTTGGGGCTTACCCCCCATCGAGGGTTCAAATCCCTCCGCCTCCGCACCTCGCCGAAGCCCCGGTCCTCACGGACCGGGGCTTCGGTGCATTCCGGCCACGGGCCTCCGTCGCCCCAACACCGTCCCGACATCCGCGCGAACCCCGCCGGATGATCTCGCTCCGGACCGTTTCCGCAGGTCAGGACCGGTTTGGGCAATGGATTTCGCGTCCCGCCGAGGTCCATGTATTGTTGTTCTCGCAAGGCCAACGGGGCGAAAAACCCCGAGAAGCCCAAGCACTCGTAGCTTAACGGATAGAGCATCTGACTACGGATCAGAAGGTTGCAGGTTCGAATCCTGCCGAGTGCACAGCCGAAGAGGCCCCCCGGTTCGCCGGGGGGCCTCTTGCGTTGCCGGATGGAGCGCGGGGTGTCCTCCTCGGTGAGGAGGGGGGACCCGGACGGGGTTCGGGGTGGGGGTCCGTCCGGCGGGGGACGATCTCCGGCGGGGGCGTGGGTACCGTGCCGGGAGATCCGTCGAAACCGCAGGGGGACTCTCATGGGACTGTTCGGGAACGCGCACACGGTCGATCCGGTGTCGGCGCAGCGGGACTACGCGCGGCTGCTCGGGCACGGAGAGCGGGTGCATGCCGCGTTTCTGTTGATACGGGACACCATCCTGTTCACCGACCGGCGGCTGGTGCTGGTCGACAAGCAGGGGCTCACCGGGAAGAAGGTGGAGTACCACTCCATCCCGTACCGGAGCATCACGCACTTCTCCGTCGAGACCGCCGGCCACTTCGACCTCGACGCCGAGCTGAAGATCTGGCTCTCCGGCAGCGCGGCCCCGATCGAGAAGACGTTCACCAAGGGCGTGGACATCTACGAGGTGCAGGCGATCCTCACCCAGTTCGTCGCCCGGTAGGCCGAGGGCCCGGTGCGTCCCCGCGGGTCCGGTGGCTCCTCACAGGACGCGGGGGAGGCCCGTCACCGAGACGACCAGGGAGTAGAGCGACGTGGTCGCGGTGATGAAGAGGCGGTTGTTCTTCGGGCCGCCGAAGGCGATGTTCGACACCGGTTCGGGGACGCGGAGGCGGCCGATCAGGGTGCCGTCCGGGGCGTAGCAGTGCACGCCGTTCTCCATCGCCGCCGCCCACAGCCGCCCCTGGTCGTCGAAGCGGATGTTGTCGACGGGGCGGCAGGTCGTGAAGACGCGGTCCCCGGTCAGGGTGCCCTCGTCGGTGACCTTGAAGGCGCGGATGTGGCCGGCCCGGGTGTCCGCCGCGTACAGCTCGCGCTCGTCCGGGGAGAAGACCAGGCCGTTGGGGCCCAGGAAGCCGTCCGCGACCAGGCGCACTTCGCCGGTCACCGGGTCGGCCCGGTAGAGGTTGCACGCGCCGATCTCGCTCTGGGCGCGGTGTCCCTCGTAGTCGCTGGTGATGCCGAAGTCCGGGTCGGAGAACCAGATCGAGCCGTCCGAGCGGACCACGGCGTCGTTCGGGCTGTTGAGCCGCTTGCCCTCGAAGCGGTCCGCGATGACCGTGAGGGTGCCGTTCGGCTCCGTGCGGGTGACGCGCCGGTTGCCCTGCTCGCAGGTGATCAGGCGGCCCTCGCGGTCCAGGGTGTTGCCGTTGGGGTGACCGGCCGGGGTGCGGAAGACGGAGACTGCGCCGGTCGCCTCGTCCCAGCGCAGCATGCGGTCGTTGGGGATGTCGCTCCACACCAGGTGCCGCCAGGCCGGCAGGTACAGCGGGCCCTCCGCCCAGCGGCAGTCGTCGTACAGCCGCTCCAGGCGCGCGTCGCCGTTGGCGCAGCGGCCGGTGCGGAAGCGCTCGTCCAGGATCTCGTACAGGTTGAGATCGGCAATGGATGACATGCTTCCCCCTGAGATGTGACTGACCGAATGGTGTTCGGCTCAGGGGTGAGATTGCAGGATCATGTACCGTCTGCGCAAGGGATTCCATGGAAACCGGGATGGGAAGGGAAGATCGCGTGGACGACATCGACCGGGCGCTCGTCCTGCGTCTGCAGCAGGACGCGGGCCAGTCGTACGCCGCCCTCGGCGCCGCCGTCGGGCTCTCGGCCGGAGCCACGCACGAGCGCGTGCGCAAGCTGCGCGAGCGCGGAGTCATCCGCCGCACGACGATCGACGTGGACCCCGCGGCCGTCGGGAGCGGGGTGCTCGCCTACGTGATGGTCGACTCCAACGCCTGGATGGGGGACTCCCGCCCCGCGTTCGAGGCCATCGCGGAGATCCAGGAGGCGCACATCATCGCGGGCAGCGCGTCGGTCCTGGTCAAGGTGCGCACGGCCTCCACCGAGCAGCTCCAGGACGTGCTGCGGCGCCTCTACGCCATCGAGGGGGTCAGCGGTACGCACGCCACCGTCGTCCTGGAGACCTTTTTCGAGCGGGCCCTGCCCCTGTGACCTGGTGGTGCACCGGGATCCGGTGGAACGACGGGCAGCCCGCCATCGGGTGGTACGCCGAGGGGCGCGGCGAGCGCACCAGCCCGCTCGCCTACGGGCAGCGCCCCGCGTTCGCGGCGCGCGGGGAGCGGCGCTGCCTGGGGGTGCGCCGGGCCGGGAGGCGGACCCCGTGTCCGACCACCGCCACCGTGCCCGCCCGGGCGGGGAACGCCCAGTGCCCCGAATGCGCCCGCCTGGACCGGTCATTCTCGGTGGCGGCCGACACCAACGCCGCCGATCCGCGTCCGTACCGGGTCTACCTCGCCTGGTTCGGGCCGGGCATGGTCAAGGTCGGCATCACCGTCGAGGAGCGCGGCCCGGTGCGGCTGCTGGAGCAGGGGGCGGTGACCTGGGCCTGGCTGGGGCGGGGGCCGCTGATGGCCGCCCGCCGCACCGAGGAGCTGTTGCGGGCGGCCCTCGGGGTGCCGGACCGGATCGCGTACGCCCGCAAGCGCGCCGTACGGGGGCACCTGCCGGCCGGGGAGGAGCGGGCCCGGGAGGTCGCCGAGCTGCATGCCCGGGCCGCCGCGCTGGCGGGATGGCCGGAGTCGCTGGACCGTCTGGCCTGCGAAGTCACCGACCATGCGGGCGTCTTCGGGCTGGCGGGACTGCCCGCCCCGACGACGGTGGTCACCGCGATGGCGCCCGGCGGGACCGTCGTCGGCCGCCTCGTCGCCGCGGCGGGTCCCGATCTGCACTTCGCGGACGGGCTCGTGGTCGACACCCGCCTGCTGGCCGGCTGGGAACTCGTCGCCCCCGGAGCCGATGCAGCCGAGGGCGCGGCAGGGGTGCCGGTCGCCGGGATCCCGCCCATGCCCACCGGTGACGGCGGTGGCGACGGCGGCGGGCAGGAGGGCCTCTTCTGACCGCCGCCGTGGCCACGGCCCTGATCGGCGGGTCAAAACTTGGATCCCTTTGGCTCCTCGGGCCTCTTTCCGGTGGACATGCCGGGGGGCCTGCGCCGAGGGTGGTCGGCATGACCATCCAGCCCGTACCCGCTTTCGAACCGCCCTACGTCATGGCGGTGTTCAGCAGTGTCCGCACGTCCGAAGACACCGGCTACCCGGAGACCCTCGCCCGGATGGGCGAGATCGTCCGGGGCAATCCCGGCTTCCTCGGCTACGAGTCCGCCCGCTCCCCCGGCGGCCTCGGCATCACCGTCGCCTACTTCCGCGACCACGAGTCCCTGACCCTGTGGCGGCAGGACCTGGAGCACCAGGCGGCCATGAAGCAGGGCCGCTCCGACTGGTACGAGAGCTACACCCTGCATGTCGCCACCGTCGAGCGGAGTCACGGCTTTGCCCGCAACGGCTGAGGCGGTCCGCGCCATCCGGGAGCGGCTCGGGCTGCCCGGACTCGTCGACGTACACACCCACTTCATGCCCGCACGGGTCCTGGAGAAGGTGTGGGACTACTTCGACGCGGTCGGCCCGCTGACCGGCGTCGCCTGGCCCATCACCTACCGGCACGAGGAGGAGCAGCGGGTCGCGCTGCTGCGTGCGTTCGGGGTCCGCGCCTTCACCTCCATGCTCTACCCGCACAAGCCGGAGATGGCGGCCTGGCTCAACTCCTGGTCCGCGGACTTCGCCGCCCGCACTCCCGACTGCCTGCACACCGCGACCTTCTTCCCCGAGGAGCAGGCGGCCGGGTACGTCCGCCAGGCCGTCGAGGCCGGCGCCCGGGTGTTCAAGGCGCACCTCCAGGTCGGCGGGTACGACCCGAACGACGAGCGGCTCGAACCCGTCTGGGGGCTGCTCGCCGAGGCCCGGATCCCGATCGTGATCCACTGTGGCTCGGGTCCGGTCCCCGGCAAGCACACCGGGCCCGAGCCGATCGCCCGGCTGCTGGCCCGCCACCCGCGGCTGCCGCTGATCGTCGCGCACATGGGCATGCCGGAGTACGCCGACTTCCTGGACCTGGCCGACCGCCACCCCGAGGTGCGGCTGGACACCACCATGGCCTTCACCGACTTCTCCGAGCAGTTCGGCGGGTTCCCGCCGGGGGACCTCGGACGGCTGGCGGACCTCGGCGACCGGATCCTCCTCGGCACCGACTTCCCGAACATCCCCTACCCCTACGAACACCAGCTCCTCGCCCTCGAACGGCTCGGTCTCGGTGACGCCTGGCTGCGCGCCGTCTGCCATGACAACGGGGCCCGGCTGTTCGGCCTGGGCCCGAACCCCTGAGAGGCGTTTCTCAGGAAATTCACAGGGAGGAACAACAACGCTCTCAGAGGCGGCGGCCAGCGTGGTCGCATGACAGCGACGACCACCTCCCATGCGTCCACGTCCGCCGGCACGCCCACGGCCCTCGTACGGCCCGACGGCACCCCGTGCCGGGTCCTCGTCGTCGACGACGAAGCCTCGCTCTCCGAGCTGTTGTCCTTGGCCCTGCGCTACGAGGGCTGCGAGGTCCGCAGCGCGGGGGACGGGGCCGGCGCGGTGCGGGCCGCGCGGGAATTCCGGCCGGACGTCGTGGTACTCGACATCATGCTCCCCGACATGGACGGGCTGGCCGTGCTCGGCCGGCTGCGCCGCGAGCTCCCACAGGTCCCGGTGCTGTTCCTGACCGCGAAGGACTCCGTCGAGGACCGGATCGCCGGCCTGACGGCGGGCGGGGACGACTACGTCACCAAGCCGTTCAGCCTGGAGGAGGTCGTGGCCCGGCTGCGCGGACTGGTCCGCCGCTCGGGTGCGGCGCAGGCCGCACGAGGCGGCTCCGTCCTGGCCGTGGGTGACCTGCGGCTCGACGAGGACAGCCACGAGGTGTCCCGGGGCGGTCAGGAGATCCACCTGACCGCCACCGAGTTCGAGCTGCTGCGCTACCTCATGCGCAACCCGCGGCGCGTGCTGAGCAAGGCGCAGATCCTTGACCGCGTGTGGTCGTACGACTTCGGCGGTCAGGCCAATGTCGTCGAGCTGTACATCTCCTACCTGCGGCGGAAGCTGGAGAGCGGCCCCGGCCTGCCCCCGATGATCCACACCCGGCGCGGCGCCGGATACCTGATCAAGCCGGCCGAGTAGTGGCAGTGCGACGGCTGCGCCCCGCGTTCAGGGGCGGGGCCCGTTGGCTGCACCCGCCGCGGTCCTGGTCCCTGCGGGCCCGGCTCGTCGTCTCCGCGGTGGCGCTGATCGCCGTCGTGGGAGCTGCCATCGGGGCCGTCACCACCCTCGCGCTGCGCTCCTACCTCGTCGACAAGCTCGACGAGCAGCTGCGCGTCTCCGTCGAGATGGCGACCCACGGCGCCGGCGCGGCCAAGGCCGCTCGCGACAAGGACGCCTTCATCCTGGGCCCCGGCAGCCCGCTCGGCACCGCCGGCATCCGGCTCGACGCCAACGGCAGGTCCGTCGGCACCGGCGGCCGCAGCGCCGCCGTCGGCGGCCCCGGGTACGAGCCCCGCCAGCCCCTCACCACCGTCCAGGCTGCCGCCTTCGAGCGGGCCGCCCGCAAGGCCGCCGGACAGGGCCGGCCCGAGGCCGTCGATCTGGACGTGCCGGGGCTGGGTGCCTACCGGGCGCTGACCGCCCCCGACGGCAGCCTGATCCTCGGCTTCCCGCTCGCCGAGGTCGACTCCACCGTGAGCACCCTGATCGCCGTCGAGGTCTTCGTCACCCTGGCCGGCCTGATCGCCGCCTCGCTCGCCGGACAGGCCCTGGTCGGGGTCGCCCTGCGTCCGCTGCGGCGGGTGGCGGCCACCGCCACCCGCGTCTCCGAACTGCCGCTGCACAGCGGGGAACCCGACCTCCACGAGCGGGTGCCGGATGCCGAAGCCGACCCGCGCACCGAGGTCGGCCAGGTCGGCGCGGCCCTCAACCGGATGCTGGGCCACGTCTCCTCCGCCCTCACCGCCCGCCAGCAGAGCGAGATGCGGGTCCGGCAGTTCGTCGCGGACGCCAGCCATGAGCTGCGCACTCCGCTGGCCTCCATCCGCGGATACGCCGAACTCACCCGCCGGGGACGGGAAGAGCCCGGCCCCGACACCCGGCACGCCCTCGGCCGCATCGAGTCCGAGGCGACCCGGATGACCGGCCTCGTCGAGGACCTGCTGCTGCTGGCCCGGCTCGACGCGGGCCGTCCGCTCTGCTCGACCGACACCGACCTGGCCCCGCTCGTCATCGATGCCGTCAGCGACGCCCGGGCCGCCGGGCCCGAGCACCACTGGCGCCTGACCCTCCCCGACGAGCCCGCGCCCGTCCGCGCCGACCCGGCCCGGATCCAGCAGGTCCTGGTCAACCTGCTCGCCAACGCCCGAACCCACACCCCGCCCGGCACCACCGTCACGGCCCATGTTTCACGTGAAACATCCGCCGTCCGGCTGCGGATCGAGGACAACGGGCCCGGCATCCCGCCCGCCCTGCTCCCCCATGTCTTCGAGCGGTTCGCGCGCGGCGACGCCTCGCGCTCACGCCACGCGGGCTCCACCGGCCTCGGACTCGCCATCGTCGAAGCCGTGGTGAGCGCGCACGACGGCCGGGTCGACGTGCGCAGCGAGCCGGGGCGGACCTGCTTCGAAGTCCTGCTGCCCCTGGCCGCGGACCCCGAGCGCACGGAGCGGAACTCACAGACAGGGCACAGGCTCAGCACACAGCGGTGACAGCCCGCCGGGCGAGGGTCGGGGCATGCCAATCGACACCTCTCTGGGCGCCCTCCCCGCTCGGGCGCACCTCGCGCCCGTGCCCGGCGAGCCCGTACTCGACGTGGTGATCCCGGTCTTCAACGAGGAGAAGGACCTCGGCCCGTGCGTGCGCCGACTCCACGACCACCTCACCCGTACCTTCCCGTACCCCTTCCGGATCACGATCGCCGACAACGCGAGCACCGACCGCACCCCGCAGGTCGCGGCCGCCCTTGCGGGCAGCGTCGACGGCGTACGCAGCACCCGCCTGGAGGAGAACGGCCGCGGCCGCGCCCTGCGCACCGTCTGGTCCCGCTCCGAGGCCCCCGTCCTCGCGTACATGGACGTGGACCTCTCCACCGACCTCAACGCGCTGCTGCCGCTGGTCGCCCCGCTGATCTCCGGGCACTCCGACCTCGCCATCGGCACCCGCCTCGCCCGCTCCTCACGGGTGGTGCGCGGAGCCAAACGGGAGTTCGTCTCCCGCGCCTACAACCTGCTCCTGCGGTCCTCGCTCGCCGCCCGCTTCAGTGACGCCCAGTGCGGGTTCAAGGCCATCCGGCGGGACGTCGCCCAGCGCCTGCTGCCGCTCGTGGAGGATTCGGGCTGGTTCTTCGACACCGAGATGCTGGTGCTCGCCGAGCGGGCCGGACTGCGGATCCACGAGGTGCCGGTGGACTGGGTCGACGACCCCGACTCCACCGTCCACATCGTGAAGACCGCCACCGAGGACCTCAAGGGCGTCTGGCGGGTGGGCCGGGCCCTGGCCATGGGCGCACTGCCGCTCGACCGGCTCGCCCGCCCCTTCGGGGACGATCCGCGCGACCGCAGCGCCCTGCCCGGGCTGCCGAGCGGGCTGGCCCGCCAGCTCCTCGGCTTCTGCGCCGTCGGCGTGCTGTCCACCGTGGGCTATCTGCTCCTGTACTCCCTCTTCCGGCTCGGCACCGGCCCGCAGCCCGCCAACGCCATCGCCCTGCTGGTCTCCGCCGTGGCGAACACCACGGCCAACCGCCGGCTCACCTTCGGGGTCCGAGGCCGGGCCAGGGCCGTCCGCCACCAGGCGCAGGGGCTCGTCGTGTTCGCCGTCGGCCTGGCGCTGACCAGTGGCTCCCTCGCCGCGCTCGGCGCCGCCACCGCCCGCCCCGCCCACAGCACCGAACTGGCCGTCCTGATCACGGCCAACCTCGCCGCCACCGTGCTGCGGTTCCTGCTCTTCCGCGCCTGGGTCTTTCCCGAGCGGCGCCCCACCCCTGTGAAGGACGACATCCGATGACCACGGCCGTACCCCCCATGGACTCCCCGTTCCCGGAACGGGCCCCGACCCCGCAGCCGCCGACGACCGCCGCTGGGGCGAGCTCCGCGCACTCCCGCCGGGAGCGCCCCCGCTGGGAGCGGCCCGCCTACGCGGCGCTCCTCCTGGCCACGGCCGTCCTGCTGCTGTGGAACCTGGGCGCCTCCGGCTACGCCAACTCCTTCTACTCCGCCGCCGTCCAGGCGGGCAGCGAGAGCTGGAAGGCCTTCTTCTTCGGCTCGTCGGACGCCGGGAACTCCATCACCGTCGACAAGCCCCCGGCCGCCCTGTGGCCGATGGCCCTGTCCGTGCGGTTGTTCGGCCTCGGCTCCTGGCAGATCCTCGTCCCGCAGGCCCTCATGGGGGTCGGCACCACCGCCGTGCTGTACGCCGCGGTACGCCGCCACTTCGGGCCGGCGGCCGCCCTGATCAGCGGCGCGGTCTTCGCGCTGACGCCGGTCGCCGCGCTGATGTTCCGCTTCAACAACCCCGACGCGCTGCTCACCCTACTGCTGACGGTCACCGTCGCCTGCGTGCTGCGTGCGCTCGACGGCGCCCACACGAAGTGGCTGGTCTGGGCGGGAGTCGCGATCGGCTTCGCCTTCCTGACCAAGACCCTGCAGGCCTTCGTCATCCTGCCGCCGCTGGCCCTCGTGTACGCCGTCTGCGCACCCACCCGCCTGCGCCGCCGGCTCGGGCAACTGCTGCTCGCCGGTGCCGCGGTGGTGGTGGCGGGTGGCTGGTGGGTGGCGATCGTGGAGCTCTGGCCGACGGCCTCCCGCCCGTACATCGGCGGCTCGCAGACCAATTCCTTCCTGGAGCTGACCCTCGGCTACAACGGCCTCGGCCGGATCAACGGCAACGAGACCGGCAGCGTCGGCGGCGGTGCACGCCCTGGCGGAGCGGGTGGCGGCGGTGGCGGTGGCTGGGGGGAGACCGGGATCGACCGGCTCTTCTCGGCCAACATCGGCGGTCAGATCTCCTGGCTGCTGCCCGCCGCCCTGATCATGCTGGTTGCCGGACTGGTCATCACCTGGCGGGCCCGCCGCGCCGCCGACTCCCTGGAGGGCATGGCCCGCGCCGCCTTCCTGGTCTGGGGCGGGGCGCTGCTGATCACCGCCCTCGTCTTCAGCTACATGCAGGGCATCTTCCACGAGTACTACACCGTGGCGCTGGCGCCCTTCGTGGCCGCCCTCGTCGGGATGGGCACCGCGCTGCTGTGGGAGGAACGGGGCAGCCGGGCCGCCGCGGTCACGCTGTCCGGCACCCTCGCTCTGACCGCCGTGTGGTCGTACGTCCTGCTGGGGCGCTCCTCCGGCTACCTGCCGTGGCTGCGCTGGACGGTCCTGGCCACCGGTGCGGCCGCCGCCCTCGGGCTGCTCCTCGGGGCCCGGCTCGGCCGCCGTTTCGCGGTGGGAGCGGCGGCCCTGGGCCTGGGCGCCGCCCTGGCCGGTCCGCTCGCGTACTGCCTGACCACCGTGGACTCCGCGCGCGGAGGGTCGATCGTGACGGCGGGGCCCGCGGTCGCGGGCGGCCGGATGGGCATGCGGTTCCCCGGGGGCGGGGACTTTCCGCCGGGCGCCGCCCCGCAGGGCGCCGGCCAGGGACAGCAGGGCCAGGGACAGCAGGGCCGGCAGGGCGGTCCGCAGGGAGGCCCCCGGGGCGGGGCGGGCAACGCCGCCCAGGGGTTTCCGGGCGGCGGCCCGTTCGGCGCCGGGATGCCGGGGGGAGCCACCGGATTTCCCGGCGAGCGCGCCGGGCGCGGCGGTGCCGCGGGCGGCCCCGGCGGACTGTTGAACGGTACGAAGCCCAGCGCACAGGCCACGGCGGCGCTGCGCAAGGATGCGGACGCCTACACCTGGGCGGCGGCCGCCGTCGGCGCCCAGAACGCGGCGAGCTACCAGCTGGCCTCCGGTCAACCGGTGATGCCCGTCGGCGGCTTCAACGGCAGCGACCCGTCGCCGACCCTGGCGAAGTTCCAGGAGTACGTGAAGTCCGGGAGGATCCACTACTTCATCGGTGAGGGCAACGGCTCAGGCGGCGAGGGCACGCGCGGTGGTGGTCCCGGCGGCCCGGGCGGCCCCGGTGGGTCCACGAGCACCGCCATCGCGAGCTGGGTGCGGGCCAACTTCCGCTCCGTCACCATCGGCAGCGCCACCTTCTACGACCTGACGGCCCCTCTGAACGGCGCGTCCACCCCGTCCTGAACCAGGCGGAACGCGAGGGGCACCTCTAGCATCAAGTGGGCGGACCGGGCATTCCGGGCTGATCCAGCTGTTGTGAGGAGGGTGCCTCCATGGTGACCGCGGCCGATTCCGGCACGAACCGAACCAGTGTGTGGCTGGCCTCCCGGCCGGCCGCCCCCGCCAGACGCCGCAGTGAGGCGCCGTCCGGCCTGGACCGGGAGCGGATCACCTGCGCGACGGTACGGCTGCTCGACGCCGAAGGACTGGCCCGGTTCTCGATGCGGCGCCTGGCGGCCGGGCTCGGGGTCACCGCGATGTCCCTGTACTGGTACGTGGACACCAAGCACGACCTGCTCGAACTCGCCCTCGACCGGGCGCTGGGCGAGCTCATTCCGCCGCAGACCGGTCCGGCCGGGTCGGCCCCCGAGGGCTGGCCCGGCCGGCTGCGTCTGCTCGCCTTCGGCTACCGGCGGCTGTTGGCGGACCACCCCTGGGTGGCTCCGCTGACCGCGGCGTACCCGAACATCGGCCCGCACGCCCGGGCCTTCGACGCGGCGCTGCAGCGTCTGCTCGATGCCACCGGCCTGACGGACGGCGCCCGGACCGGCGCCCACCTGGCCGTGTCGCAGTTCCTGCACGGCTGCGGGGGCACGGTCCTGGGGTCGACCGAGGGAGACTTCGGCCTGGCGCTCGACGTCCTGATCGCCGGCATCGAGGCGAAGGCCGCCGCACGGAACGGCCTGCCGGCCCGGGGCCGGGCCTAGCGGGCCGCTCCCCACTGCCCCGCGGAGCGGCTATTCGGCTGTCGCTGCGGCCGACGTGGCGGCCGGCGTCGAGGCTGCCGCCGGGGTGTGCACCGCCGGCTTCGACTTCAGGGCGACCTCCTTGATGAACAGCACCAGGATCAGCCCGAGGAGCGCACAGGGAGCGGAGTAGAGGAAGACATCGCCGACGCCGTGCCCGTACGCGGACTCGATGACCTGGCGGAACGGCGCCGGGAGCTTGTCCAGGTCGGGGATCCCGCCCCCGGCGGTGCCGCCGTGGCCCATGGCCGCCGCCTTCGGGCCGAGTGCGGCCAGCCCGTCCTTGACGTAGTGGGTGACCCGGTTGGCCATGACCGCGCCGAGCGCCGAGACGCCCATGGCGCCGCCGAGCGAGCGGAAGAAGGTGACGACGGAGCTGGCCGCGCCCAGGTCCTCCGGGGCCACCTGGTTCTGGGTGGCGAGGACCAGGTTCTGCATCATCATGCCGAGACCGAGGCCGGTCAGCGCCATGTAGACCGCGATGTGCCAGTACGGGGTGTCGTACCGCAGAGTGCCCAGCAGGCCGAGCCCGGCCGTCAGCAGGACACCGCCGGAGACGAGCCAGGCCTTCCACTTGCCGGTCTTGGTGATCACCTGGCCGGAAACCGTGGAGGAGACGAAGAGCCCGCCGATCATCGGAATCGTCAGGATTCCGGACATCGTCGGGGACTCGCCCCGGGCCAACTGGAAGAACTGGCTGAAAAACACCGTGCCCGAGAACATCGCGATGCCGACGAACAGCGAGGCGGCCGAGGCGAGGCTGATGGTCTTGTTGCGGAACAGGCGCAGCGGGATGATCGGGTCGCTCGCCCGGGACTCCACGAGCACGAAGAGCACGCCGAGCACCACCGCGCCGCCGGTCATCGCCACGGTGGTCCAGGACAGCCAGCCGTACGAGTCCCCGGCCTGGGTGACCCAGATCAGCAGCAGGGACACGGCCCCGCTGATCAGGAAGGCGCCGAGCCAGTCGACCTTCACGTCGCGGCGGACGACCGGGAGGCGCAGCGTCTTCTGCAGGACGATCAGGGCGATGATCGCGAACGGGACGCCGACGTAGAAGCACCAGCGCCAGCCCAGCCACTCGGTGTCGGTGATGACGCCGCCGAGCAGCGGACCGCCGACGGTGGCGACGGCGAACACCGCGCCGAGGTAGCCGCTGTACCGGCCGCGCTCGCGCGGGGAGATCATCGCGGCCATCACGATCTGGGCGAGGGCGGACAGGCCGCCGACGCCTATGCCCTGGACCACGCGGCAGGCGATGAGCATGCCGGTGTTCTGCGACATGCCGGCGACCACGGAGCCGAGGACGTAGATGACCAGGGATATCTGGACCAGCAGCTTCTTGCTGAAGAGGTCGGAGAGCTTGCCCCAGAGCGGGGTCGCCGCCGTCATCGACAGCAGGGCCGCGGTGACGACCCAGGTGTACGAGGACTGGGTGCCGCCGAGGTCGCTGATGATCTGCGGCAGGGCGTTGGAGACGATCGTGGACGACAGGATCGCCACGAACATGCCGAGCATGAGCCCGGACAGCGCCTTCATGATCTGCGGGTGGGTCATGGGGGCGGGGGCGGGCGCGGGCACGCCGTCGGAAGTGGTCTCCGACGGGCCGCCTGCCCGCACACCGGTGGGTGTGGGGGTAGCCATGTGGTTCCTTCGTCCGGAAGTGTCTAGAAGCTCGATCGGAGCCGGGACAGCAGGGTGTTCAGTACGTCGATGTCGTGGGCGGACCAGTCGGCGAGCGCTCTTTCGAGGGCGCCGGTGTACCGGGCGCCGAGCTCGGCGAGCAGCGCGCGGCCGGCCGGGGTGAGCCGCAGGATCCGGCAGCGGCCGTCTCCGGGGTCGATGTCACGGGTGATCCACCCGCGGTCGGCGACGTGGGCCACGTGGCGGCTGGTCACGGAGATGTCGACGGCCATGTGGTCGGCGAGGCGGCTGAGCCGCATCTCGCCGTGGCGGTCGAGCACCGTGAGCACGGCGGCGGAGCCGGGCGGGCAGTCCGCGGGGAGCATGCGGGCGAGATCACGCTTGACCGCGCCGATGCCGGTGAGCTGGCGGGCCAGCTCCTCGTAGCGGGTGGCGGTGGTCACCGGGTGTCCCCCTCTCCCTCTTCGCTAGTTGTTGCTTAGGGCAACCATAGAAGCGATTGGTTGCTACAGGCAAATGAATCCGGGGGTGAGGCGGTAAAGGAATCGGAAAACCCGCTAGGGTCCTGACCCATGGCTGCGAACCAGTACTCGAACTCGAACCACAACTCCCAGGGTCCCGAGGGCAACTACGACCCCGCGGGCAGCACCCAGATGTTCCGGGCGTTCGTCGAGGAGGCCGAGCCCGTGCGGGCCGCCGCCCCCGGCTCGCGGCGGCAGGCGAAGCCGGCCGGCTCGAAGACCGGGGCCCGTCTGGGTCTGGCCCTCGGCCTCGTGCTCCTCATCGGCGCGGTCGCCTGGCTGGCCCTGCGCTGAGCCCTTGGGGCAAGCCCGGGGCCGAGCCCTGGGGCAAGCCCTCGGGCCGAGCCCTGGGCGCACGGCGCTCAGCTCCAGGTGACCGCGGCCCGGCGGGTCTCCACGTGCATGCCCAGGGGGACCCGCCAGGACTCCACGCAGACCGTGTAGGTCTGCGTCCTCGTCGTGCCACCCGGGATGGGCGCGGGCAGCGGCTGGGACGTGGTGATCGTCGCCCAGTCGATGCCGAGGGCGCCGATGATGTGCGTCTCGAAGCCGACCGTGCCCGAACGGGCCGCCGTGCTGCCGGTGTTGGTGAATCCCACGGTCACCCGCTCGCACCAGCGGTCCGCCGCCGGAGCGCGGGTCAGCGGGCCGGGCGTCAGCCGCGCCGGAGTGGACGCGGGCGGCGGTGTGGCTCCCGGGGTGGTGCCGGGGGTGGTCCCCGGGGTGCCGCCCGGCGGGGCGCCGGGGGTGGCGGGCGGCGTTGAGGTCGGCCTCGCCCCGGGGGCGGTGGAGGGTGGCAGCGGGGCGCCGGGCGCGGTGCTCGCGGCTCCGCCCTGGGCGGAGCCGGCCGGGGGCTGGACCTCCGGTGCACCGGGCGCCGTACGCGAGGAGGACGGGGATCCGCCCGCCGCCGACGGGCCGGAGAGCGGCTGGAACTCCACCGGGGCCTGCGGGGCGACGTTGTCGCCCGCGATCCGCTCCGGGCCGGGGGCCACCGCGCCCGCGGCCGCGTAGCCGTCGCGTACGGGGCCGCCGCATCCGGTCAGGCCGGCGGCGGCGGCCGTGCAGCACAGGGCGAGGAGGGTGAACGCGCGCGGTCCCATTCGCATCGCCGTAGTGTCACTGACTCCGCGTCAGATGGGAACCCCGTACGCTCACCGGCCGGGCGCCGCCCTCACTCGCCGATCAGGCCCACCCGCAGCTGCGCGAGCGTGCGCGTCAGCAGCCGCGAGACGTGCATCTGGGAGATGCCGACCTCCTCGCCGATCTGCGACTGGGTCATGTTCGCGAAGAACCGCAGCATGATGATCTGCCGCTCCCGGGGCGGGAGTTTGGCGAGCAGCGGCTTCAGCGACTCGCGGTACTCGACGCCTTCGAGGGCGCTGTCCTCGTAGCCGAGGCGGTCCGCGAGGGAGCCCTCCCCGCCCTCGTCCTCGGGGGAGGGCGAGTCGAGCGAGGAGGCGGTGTAGGCGTTGCCGACGGCGAGACCGTCGACCACGTCCTCCTCCGACACCCCGAGCACGGCGGCCAGTTCGGGCACCGTCGGCGAGCGGTCGAGCTTCTGTGCGAGCTCGTCGCTGGCCTTGGTGAGGGCGAGGCGCAGTTCCTGGAGGCGGCGCGGGACGCGCACGGACCAGGACGTGTCCCTAAAGAATCGTTTGATCTCGCCCACGACCGTCGGCATGGCGAACGTCGGGAACTCCACCCCGCGTTCGCAGTCGAACCGGTCGATCGCCTTGATCAGGCCGATCGTGCCGACCTGGACGATGTCCTCCATCGGCTCGTTGCGGCTGCGGAAGCGGGCGGCCGCGTACCGCACGAGGGGCAGGTTCAGCTCGATCAGGGTGTCGCGTACGTACGCCCGTTCGGGACTGTCCGCGTCCAGGGCGGCAAGTCGCTGGAAGAGGGAGCGGGAGAGGGTGCGGGTGTCGATGGCTTCCGAGCGGTCGAACGCTGCAGGTGCTGCCGGCGCCTCGCTCTTGACGAGCGTGAGCACCTTGGAGCTGCCCTGATCTACGGACATGCCACCCCCTTGAGGTCGCGGACGGTCGCGTTGGGCGCGCCCGTCGGAGGAACGCAGCCTCCACCTGAATACCGGAGGCGGGGCTGCGGCAAACGCGGTTCCAGCAGAATGTCACATGTCGGCAACGCGCTGTAGCGCCATGTCGACATATATCTCCAGCGACAGAGCGGAATGAGCCCGTTCTGTCGGGAAACGGTGGAGCGATCTCCACTCGTTCCGGTTAAGCCTCGATCCTGTTTGCGGATCGCAGGCGCGCGAAGCTCCGCGCGAGCAGCCGGGACACGTGCATCTGGGAGACCCCGAGCTCCGCGCTGATCTGCGACTGCGTCAGATTGTTGTAGTACCGCAGCAGCAGGATCCTTTGTTCACGCTCGGGCAGCTGTACGAGGAGGTGCCGTACGAGGTCGCGGTGCTCGACACCGGCGAGCTCGGGGTCCTCGTAGCCGAGGCGGTCCAGCAGCCCGGGCAGGCCGTCACCCTCCTGGGCGGCCTCCAGTGAGGTGGCGTGGTAGCTGCGGCCGGCCTCGATGCACGACAGCACCTCCTCCTCCGTGATCCGCAGCCGCTCGGCGATCTCGGGGGTGGTCGGGGTCCGGCCGTGCAGGGTGGTGAGGTCCTCGGTGGCGGCGTTCACCTGCACCCACAGCTCGTGGAGCCGGCGCGGCACGTGGACGGTTCGGACGTTGTCGCGGAAGTACCGCTTGATCTCGCCCACGACGGTCGGCATGGCGAAGGTGGGGAACTGCACCCCGCGGTCGGGGTCGAAGCGGTCGATGGCGTTGATGAGCCCGATCGTGCCGACCTGGACCACGTCCTCCATCGGCTCGTTGCGGCTGCGGAAGCGGGCGGCTGCGTAGCGGACGAGCGGGAGGTTGGCCTCGATCAGGGCCCCGCGCACCCGGTTGTGCTCGCTGGTGCCCGGCTGGAGGCCCTTCAGCTGCCCGAACAGGACCTGGGTGAGGGCCCGGGTGTCGGCGCCCCGGCCCTGCGGCCTGGGGGCGGTCGGCGGCTCCGCGGGGGCCTGCGGGAGCGCCTCCGGCCGGGCGTGCGGGGTGTCGGCCGCCCGGGCCGCTCCGGCCGGGGCATCCGGCTGGGGGTGCGGTTGGGGGTGCGACTGGGCCTCATGCTGGGGCGGGACCTGGGCGTCGTGCTCGCTCCCGTGCTCGGTCTGCTGCTCGACCCTCTTCTCGGCCTGCCGGGTCTGCTGGACCTGGTGGATCTGGTGGATCTGCTCGCTCCCGTGCTGGGAGCCGTGCTGAGGTCCGTGCTGGGGGTCCTGCTGGGGTGGCACCTGAGGCGCTGTACTGGCCGGCACGGTCACGCCACCCCTTCATGTAACTCATCCGTCAAAAGCGGTCATAGCATCACAAGACATGTGCACTGTGTGCAAGCACCGTATATCGCCGTGTTGAGGGCAAGTTGGGCATAATGGGGTGTTTTGGGTGGGGCCACGACAAGGCCGGCCCGGGCGGCGCGGGTGTGCGCCGGTAACGCAAAACCCCCCACCCGTCGGAGTGGGGGGCCGGAAGTCCGGAAGCCGCTTCAGCGTACGGGTCAGCGCACCAGTTCGGTCATGAACGCGCCGATGCCGTGGGCGGCGTCCGAAATGCCCTGGAAGCCTATTTTGACGATGTCGGCAGCCTTGACCGGCTGGGTGATGATCACGAAGAGGACGAACACCAACAGTCCACCCATGATCATCTTCTTGGTTTCCATGAGCGGTGTCGGCCTCCCCAACCGGGCTTTGCGCAGTCGGGTGAGTCTAACCGGTCATCTCCGGGCACTCACCCGGGCTTTATGGACCAACGGCCCGGCGTCCCGGGCCTTTTGCCGCTGGGTGCGCGGGTGCGCGCGGCGCAGTATGGAAGACGAACCCACCGGTTCTGGCAGGAAACCGGTGGGTGAGGCCCCGACCCCGGTCGGGGCCTTCGGTGTACGGAGGCGGAAGCGCCGGCGGGCGGCCCGGACGGCTACTGGATGGCGCCGGCCAGGCCCAGGACGGGCTCGACGGGGGCGATCACGGGCGCCAGGTGGTTCGGCAGGTTCATCAGCTGGCCGAGCTGGTTCAGCCCGGGGGTGACCATGGAGCCGATCTCCTGCACGGAGCCGGGCGTGGCCCCTTCCGGCATGTTCGGCGCCGCCTGCGGCAGGTCCGGGAGGGCGAGCGGGGCCAGGGGGGCGGCGGAGGCGGCCGGTGCGGCGAGGCCCGCGGCGGCCCCCGCGAGGGCGAAGGCGGCGAGCATGCGCTGGGTCTTGGTCATGCCGTGACAACGGCCGAGCGGGCGGCCGGTCACGCGCGGCCGCCCCCGCCCTCACCGGAGCGGAGTACGCACCGGCGGCCGTCCGGCCCGGCGCCCGTTCGCACCGGCTGCCCCGAACGGCCGCGCCCGTACGGGAACGCCGCCGCGAGCGCAAAGACGCCGCGAGCGCAAAGACGCCGCGAGCGCAAAGACGCCGCGAGCGCAAAGACGCCGAGAGCCCCGTCCCTTGCGGGGCGGGGCTCTCGGTAGAAGCGGTAGTGGAGGGATTTGAACCCCCGATGGGTTGCCCCATACTCGCTTTCGAGGCGAGCTCCTTCGGCCACTCGGACACACTACCGAGATGGATCCTAGCCTAAGGATCGGCATCCGCTGAAATCGGTGTCGCCGAGCCGCCTCAGAGGTCCCTGAAGAAGTCCGTCAGCTGTCGCGCGCACTCCTCGCCGAGCACGCCGCGCACCACTTCGGGACGGTGGTTGAGCCTGCGGTCCCGTACGAGGTCCCACAGCGAGCCCGCCGCGCCCGCCTTCTCGTCCGCGGCCCCGTACACGACGCGCGCCACCCGCGACTGGACGAGCGCGCCCGCGCACATCACGCACGGCTCCAGGGTCACCACCAGGGTGCACCCCGCGAGCCGCCATTCCCCCAGCCGGGCGGCCGCCCGCCGCAGCGCCAGTACCTCGGCGTGCGCCGTCGGGTCGCCGGTGGCCTCCCGCTCGTTGTACCCGGTGGCGAGGAGCCCCCCGTCCGGGCCCAGCACGACGGCGCCGACCGGCACATCGCCGGCCGGCACCGCCCGGGCGGCCTCCTGGAGCGCCAGGCGCATGGAGTCCCGCCACGGGTCCCGTACGGGATCGGGACCGTGCGTGGGGTGGTGCATGGCGATCACTAGCGGACGGCCTCCAGCACCTCGGTGGCGCCGAGGGAATCGGCGATCTCCGAGAGGGCGTCCCCGTCGAGGGCCATCAGTTGTTTGTGGCTGACGCCGAGGTCGTCGAGCAGCCGGGGGTCACCGAGCGGACCGGCCGGGACCGGCTCCGCGCCCGACCCGACCTCCTCGTCCTCGCCGTCCCCCAGGTCGGTGAACGCCGAGATGGTGTCCTCCTCGCCGTCCTCGGTGCCGTCCAGGTCCAGTTCGTCGAGTTCGTCGTCCTCCTCGTCGCTGCCCAGCAGCTCGTCGGTCAGCATCGAGCCGTAGGAGCTGCGGGAGGCCGCGGAGGCGTTCGACACGAAGTACCGCGGGTCCTCCTCGCCGTCCACGCGGACGACGCCGAACCAGGCGTCCTCCTGCTCGATGAGGGCGACCACCGTGTCGTCGTCGACAGCGGCGGCACGGGCGAGATCGATCAGATCACTGAGGGACTCGACGTCGTCGAGTTCCATGTCGCTCGCTTCCCACCCGTCTTCGGTGCGCGCGAGCAGTGCGGCGAAGTACACCGTGACTCTCCCACTGGTCATAGGCGTGCCGGTTGGAGGTCCCCCCGGCCGGAGGTGGGGAGGGTTGGAACGGCCGTCCTGCTCACCGTTTCGTGCCCCGCCCAATCGGCATCGTGGCAGAAACGGCGGCGTTGCGAGAGGTCTTCCGCGCTTGCGTCGTGCCGTGCCGTGCGCTCCGCGGGGTGCGGGGGTGCGGCGGGGCGGCCTGTCGGCCGCCGCCGATCCACCCGCGTCCCCCCGGCGCGGCGGCCCTTCGGCGGGCCGTACGGGCCGCTCCGCCGGGGGCCGTACGGCCCGGTACGGATCGACCCGGCAGCTCGGCCGTGTCGCGCTCCGGGTGCCGGCCGCTACCAGCGGAAGGTGCGCATGCGCATCTGCTGACGCATGCGGGCCGCGCGGGCGCGGCGGGGCTGGACGCGGTCGCGCAGGGCCCGCGCCTCCATCAGGTCGCGCAGGAACTGGGCCCGGCGCGCCCTTCGCTGCGCCGCCGTCTCCGTCGCCTCGGACTCGTCATTCTGTTGGCTCGGCTGCGTGTCGGGCATCGGCCACCACCCCTGGCTGGTCCGGTCGTCCTCCTCCGCAGGCGCGAAGCAGACCCCCTGCCTCCACTTTCCCCCGGACAGGCCGATTGATGCCACCCCCGTGCAGGTCAGACGCTGTCCGACAGGGTCGGTACGACGGCCACGGGGCCGTGCGCGTGGTGCAGGACGGCGTGCGCCACCGATCCGATCATCAGGGACCCGACACTGCGCCGCGGATGGTGGCGTCCCACCACCACCAGCGCCGCCGACCGGGAGGCGGTCACCAGCCGGCCCGCGGCGTCCCCGGGGACGGCGGCCTGCTCGACCGCTACGTCGGGATAGCGGGTCCGCCACGGTGCCAGCCGCTCCGTCTGGGACCTCAGCATCTCCCGCTCCGCCGGCACCGCGTCGCCGTCGTCGGCGAGGCCCTCCGGCGGGATCACCATGAAGGGGCTGTCGACCACGAGGGCCGGCGCGGGCGGGACCGCGTACGCGGAGACCACCTGGACGGTGGTCCCCCGTGCGGCCGCCTCCGCGAAGGCGAAGTCCACTACGTCGTCGGCGGTCTCGGCGGCGTGCAGGCCGAGCACCACCCGCCCGGCCGAGGGCTCCGAGGCGGCCTCCACACCGCGCGCCGCGTGCGGAACGACCACCACCGGGCAGGGGGCCGTCGTGGCCACGGCGCGGCTGTTCGAGCCGAGCAGCAGGGCCGCGAAGCCGCCGCGGCCCCGGGAGCCCATGACCAGCATCCGGGCCTCGGCGCCGACCACCCGCAGGGCCTCGGGGACGGAGCCCTCCAGCGCCTCGTACCGCACCTCGTCCGGCAGGTCGGCGGCCTTGGTCCCGGCGAGCAGGTCGCGGATCTGCTCGGCGACCGGGTCGGCGTACTGCTCGGGCTCGGAGGCGTCGGCCAGGGCGGAGCGGCGGGCCGCGTACAGCTGGGAGCTGCCGGGGAGCACGTGGGCGACCAGGAGCCCGGTGCGGTGGCGCAGGGCCGCGGTCCGGGCCCATTCCAGGGCCGCCAGGCTGTGCTCGGATCCGTCGACGGCCGCGATCACCGGTGCGTTCCTCATCCGTCCAGCCTGCTGGGCGTGCGGGCGGGCCGCAATACGCGGGCCCGCGCGGGGCCGCCCCCAGGCCACCGCCGCCGCCCCGCCCGCCCGCCACCGCTGCCCGCCGCCCCGCCCGCCACCCCGGCCCGCCGCCCTCGCCACCGCGCGGCCGACCGTTCGTACGCGCGCGGGTGCGCGCACCGCGTAGCCTTTTGCCTGTGGGTCGCGGAAACATGCGGCCGTTTTTGCAGGTCGCAGGTCGGAACCCGACAGCTGAGTCTTGGAGGATGTTGTGCGTTTGCAGGTCGTCGATCACCCGTTGGTGGCGCACAAACTGACCACCCTGCGCGACAAGCGCACCGACTCCCCCACCTTTCGTCGGCTCGCCGACGAGCTGGTGACCCTCCTCGCGTACGAGGCCACCCGCGACGTCCGCACCGAGCAGTCCGACATCACCACCCCGGTCGGCCCGACCACGGGTGTGAAGCTCTCGTACCCGCGCCCGCTGGTCGTGCCGATCCTGCGCGCCGGCCTGGGCATGCTGGACGGCATGGTGCGGCTGCTGCCGACCGCCGAGGTGGGCTTCCTCGGCATGGTCCGCAACGAGGAGACCCTGGAGGCCTCCACCTACGCGACGCGCATGCCGGAGGACCTCTCCGGACGCCAGGTCTACGTCGTCGACCCGATGCTGGCCACCGGCGGCACCCTCGTCGCGGCGATCCAGGAGCTGATCAAGCGCGGCGCCGACGACGTCACGGCCGTGGTGCTGCTGGCCGCGCCGGAGGGCGTCGAGGTCATGGAGCGCGAGCTCGCGGGCACGCCGGTGACGGTGGTGACGGCCGCGGTGGACGAGCGGCTCAACGAGCACGGCTACATCGTGCCGGGGCTGGGCGACGCGGGAGACCGCATGTACGGCTCGGCCGAGTAGGCAGAGCCGGTCAGGACGACAGGAACGCCGCAGGGCCGCCCCGGAGGGGGGCCCTGCGGCGTTCCGTTGGCGGCGCGGCCGCTCGGCTGCTCGGCTGCGTGGTCGGCGTGGTCGGCGTGGTCGGCGCGTCAGCAGGTCTTGGCGGGCGCGGGCTGCGGGTGGGCCAGCACGGCCAGTTCCCGGTCCGCGGTCTCCTTGGGGCTCAGCTCCTTGAAGGAGTCGCCGAGGATCAGGTCGATGTCCGCGCCCTCGCGGGCGTCGGTCTGTTGCGTGTCGCCCTCGATCTGGGTGCCCAGGACGGAGTAGGCGCCCTTGTCGGTCGTGGGGGAGCCGAGCAGTATCCCGGTGCCCGGCACCTTCTTGTCGAAGTCGGCGGGGGCGTTGCCGACCTTGCCGACGGTGAAGCCGCGCTTCTTGAGCTCGTCCCCGACGGCCTTGGCGAGTCCGGCGCGCGGCGTCGCGTTGTAGACGTTGACCGTGATCTGGCCGGGCTCGGGGAGGGTGACGGCGGGTGCGGCGGAGGCGTTGGCCGCGGCTGCCGCGGCGCCCCCCGCCTTCGGCTTGGCCGGTGTCGCCGTCGGGCAGTCCCGGCCTGCGGCGGCATGGCGTTTTCCGCCGCTCCCGCCGCGGAAGACGTCCATGAGCTGCAGGGTCCCGTAGCCGAGCAGGGCGAGGCCGAGGACCGCTCCGAGCGCGGTGAGGACGATCCGACGGCGCCGCCGGGGCCGGCTCATGCGGGGATAGGCCGCTCCCGTGACGCGGTACTTTCCGCCCATGCCGGGGGGAGTGAGCATGCTCATGGGCGCAGCGTAGTACCGCCCGCTGCCGATGCCCACCAAATGATGTGTTGATAGGGCAAGACCGACCCGAAAGGCGCAATCCGCGCGAACCGGAAGCGCCGGGAAGGCGCCGGGAAGGCGCCGGGAAGCGTACGGACGGGCGGGCAGCCGGACACGTCCTGGCGGTCAGTCCATTTCGAGGACGCGCGCGTGCAGGACCTGGCGCTGCTGGAGGGCCGCGCGTACGGCGCGGTGCAGGCCGTCCTCCAGGTAGAGGTCGCCCTGCCACTTCACGACGTGGGCGAAGAGGTCCCCGTAGAAGGTCGAGTCCTCGGCGAGCAGCGTCTCAAGGTCCAGCTGTCCCTTGGTGGTCACCAACTGGTCGAGCCGGACCGGGCGCGGGGCGACATCCGCCCACTGCCGGGTGGTTTCCCTGCCGTGGTCGGGGTACGGCCGCCCGTTTCCGATGCGCTTGAAGATCACACGGAAAGCCTACCGGGCCGGTGCCTGCGGGCGCAGCCTCGCTATCCCGGTGCAAAAGTGGCACACAGGTCCAATTCGGGAGTGATGAATGAGCGAGAGCACCGACCCCGGGTCCCCGGCCGACCGGATCGCCGCCGGGTACGCCTTCACCGGGCCCGCGCTCGACCTGGGGGCCCTGCTCTGGGACGGGGCCTGTCTGCCCGACCGGCAGATCCGCATCCCGCTGTCCGTGCTCAACCGGCACGGCCTGGTCGCCGGCGCCACCGGAACGGGCAAGACCAAGACCCTCCAGCTCATTGCGGAGCAACTCTCGGCGAACGGCGTCCCGGTGTTCCTCGCGGACATCAAAGGCGACGTGTCGGGCATCTCGGTGCCGGGCACCCCGGGCGACCGCGTAACCGGGCGGGCCGCGGAGGTCGCCCAGGAGTGGCAGGGCACCGGATACCCCAGCGAGTTCTACGCGCTGGGCGGGATCGGCACCGGCATTCCGGTACGGGCCACGGTGACGAGTTTCGGCCCGGTCCTGATGTCGAAGGTGCTCCAGCTCAACCGGACGCAGGAGCAGTCCCTCGGCCTGATCTTCCATTACGCCGATTCCAAGGGCCTGGAGCTGATCGACCTCAAGGACCTGCGAGCGGTCGTCGCCTTCCTCGTCTCCGACCAGGGCAAGGCCGAGCTCAAGGGCATCGGGGGGCTGTCCACGGTGACGGCCGGGGTGATCCTGCGGGCGCTGACCGCCTTCGAGCAGCAGGGCGCCGCCGAGTTCTTCGGGGAGCCCGAGTTCGACACCGGCGAATTCCTGCGTACGGCGCCGGACGGGCGCGGGCTGGTCTCCGTACTGGAACTCCCGGCGGTCCAGGACAAGCCGCAGCTGTTCTCCACCTTCCTGATGTGGCTGCTGGCCGACCTCTACACCGACCTGCCCGAAGTCGGCGATCTGGAGCGGCCCAAGCTGGTCTTCTTCTTCGACGAGGCGCACCTGCTCTTCCACGGCGCCTCGAAGGCCTTCCTGGAGTCCATCACCCAGACCGTGCGCCTGATCCGCTCCAAGGGGATCGGCGTGTTCTTCGTGACGCAGACCCCCAAGGACGTGCCGGCGGATGTGCTCGGCCAGCTCGGCAACCGGATCCAGCACGCCCTGCGCGCCTTCACGCCCGACGACGCGAAGGCGCTGAAGGCGACCGTGAAGACCTTCCCCAACTCGCCGTACGACCTGGAGGAGCTGCTCACCGGGCTCGGGACAGGCGAGGCGGTGATCACCGTACTGAGCGAGAAGGGCGTGCCGACCCCGGTGGCGGCGACCCGGCTGCGCGCCCCGCAGTCGCTGATGGGCCCGATCGGGCCGGCGGCGCTGGACCAGGCGGTGAAGTCCTCGGCGCTGTACGCCCGTTACGGGCAGCCGGTGGACCGGGAGTCTGCGTACGAGAAGATCAGCGCCGAGCAGGCGGCGGCGGAGGCGGCGGCGGAGCAGGCCGCGGCCGCGGCGGAGGCCGAGAAGCAGGCCGAGGAGGAGCAGAGGGCGGCCGCGAAGTCGGGGCGCAGCGCGCCGAAGGAGCGGTCGCTGGCCGAACAGGTCGTCGGGAGCGGCATGTTCCGCTCGCTGGCGCGCTCGATCGGAAGCCAGCTGGGCCGGGAGATCTCCCGGTCGGTCTTCGGAACGGCGAAGCGGCGCCGATGACGTACCCGCGCTTCGGGGGGGCGGGCCGTTCGGGCAGGTCGAGGCGGTCTGGGCCGGCCACCGGGCACAGGTGACGTATTCGGCCGCGGGAGTCCCCGGACCGGGTGCTGCCGGGCGGCCGGCCGCTGACAGACTTCGACCATGCGGACCGAACTCACCGACACCACCTCCAGCAAGGTCAACCGGGCCCTGCTCGACGCCCGCCGGGCCATCGGCAGCCCCACCATGGGCCTGGTGCTGACGCTCGTCATCGCCACCGACGAGGAGAACGCGTACGACGCCGTCCGCGCGGCCTCCGAGGCCTCCCGCGAGCACCCGTGCCGGATCATCGCGGTGATCAAGCGCACCTCGCGCGGCCCGCTCAAGCTCCGCCAGACCCGCCTGGACGCCGAGCTGCGGGTCGGCTCGGACGCCGGGAGCGGGGAGATCGTGGTGCTGCGGCTGCACGGGGCGCTCACCGCCCAGGCCGGTTCCGTGGTCCTGCCCCTGCTGGTGCCGGACGCGCCGGTGGTGGCCTGGTGGCCGGCCGACGCCCCCGACGACCCCGCCCGGGATCCGCTGGGCGCGCTGGCGCAGCGCCGGATCACGGACGCCGAAGCGGCGGCGGACCCCGTCGGCGTACTGGACGGGCGGGCCGGGGTCTACGCACCCGGGGACACCGACCTGGCCTGGACCCGGCTGACGCCCTGGCGGTCCCTGCTGGCCGCCGCGCTGGACCAGAAGCCGCTGCCGGTGACGGCCGGGGCGGTGGAGAGCGAGGCCGACAACCCGAGCGCCGAGCTGCTGGCGCGCTGGCTGGAGAACCGCCTCGGGGTGCCGGTGGAGCGGATCACCACGGACGGGCCGGTGATCACGCGGGTCCGGCTGGAGACCACGGGCGGGGAGATCCAGGTGGACCGCCCGAACGGGTCCCTCGCCACCCTCGTCCTGCCGGGCAGCCCGGACCGCAAGGTGGCCCTGAAGATCCGCAGCAAGGCCGAGCTGGTCGCGGAGGAGCTGCGGCGCCTCGACGCGGACGAGGTCTACGCGTCGGCGCTGCGCAGGAGGCCGGCCCGGGCGGCGCTCTCCGCGTAGCGGTCGTCGTACGGGGGCCGGCCCTCCTCCCCATCAATCCGCGGTTTTCCGCGCCTTGGCGGCGGCCTTCATCTCCTATTTGTGCGCCCGTACTTTGGCCAGCGATTCCGGCCCGGTGATGTCGGCTGCCGAGCGGTAGACGTTCGCCTGCCCGTAGCCGCCGGCGGCCTCGCGCCAGCCCGTGGGTCGGACGCCCAGCTGCTTGCCCAGCAGGGCCAGGAAGATCTGCGCCTTCTGCTCGCCGAAGCCGGGCAGCGCCTTGAGCCGCTCCAGCAGCTCCTTCCCGGTCCCCACCCCGCGCCAGAGGGCCTCCGCATCCCCGTCGTAGTGCTCGACGAGGTACGCGCACAGCTGCTGGACGCGCTTCGCCATCGATCCCGGGTAGCGGTGCACGGCCGGCTTCTCGGAGAGCAGCGCGGCGAAGGCCTCCGGGTCGTACGCGGCGATGGTGTGGGCGTCCAGGTCGTCCGCGCCGAGTCGCCGGGCGATCGTGTACGGCCCCGAGAAGGCCCACTCCATCGGCACCTGCTGGTCCAACAGCATGCCGACGAGCGCGGCGAGGGGGCTGCGGCCGAGAAGCGCGTCGGCCTCCGGCTGCTGGGCCAGCCGCATCGTGATGTCCATGCCTCCAGCGTCCCGCGCGGGCGCGTTCCCCGCGCGGTCGCCGCACCGCCCGCCTAGCGTGAGAAGCACGCGGAACGCGACCCGCGTCACACGACCCGCATCACATACGGAACGACACGACGACACAGGAGCCGATCGATCATGGCTGAGTTCCCCGAAGGCGCTCCCTGCTGGGTGGACGCGATGTTCAAGGACGTGGAGGGCGCCAAGAGCTTCTACGGCGAGGTGCTGGGCTGGACGTTCGGTGACGCGAGCAGCGAGTACGGCAACTACACCCAGGCCTACTCCGACGGCAAGGCGGTCGCGGCCGTGGTCCCGCCGATGCCGGGGGGCGACGCGCCCTCGCAGTGGTGTCTGTACTTCGCCTCGCCCGATGCCGAGGCGACCGCCGAGAAGATCAAGTCGGCGGGCGGGCAGCTGATGATGGAGCCGATGCAGGTGGGCAGCTTCGGCACGATGGTGTTGGCGAAGGAGCCGAGTGGAGCGGTGTTCGGCGTGTGGCAGCCGGGCGAGCACAGGGGCTTCGAGAAGACCGGAGAGCCGGGCGCGTACGCGTGGGCGGAGGTCTTCACGCGGGACCCGGAGAAGGCCGACGCGTTCCTGAAGGAGGTCTTCCCGTACGGCGTCCAGCGGATGGAGCCCGGCGACGACCCCGAGGCGGCCGGGATGGACTACAAGATCTACAGCGTCGGCGGCCCGCAGAACCCGGTGCTCGGCCGGATGCGGATGGGTGACGAGTTCCCGCCGGAGATCCCTCCGTACATCCAGGTCTTCTTCGCCGTCCCGGACTGCGATGACGCCGTCGCCACGGCGCAGTCGCGCGGTGGGACGCTCCATTTCGGGCCGATGGACAGCCCGTTCGGCCGGTTCGCCGCGCTGACGGACCAGCAGGGAGCGGCGTTCGCGGTGATCGACATGGGGAAGACGACGGGCGAGATGCCGAAGATGACGGACGCCTGACCTCCGCGCGGGCCTGCCGCTCCCCGCACGGCGCGGCGGGCCCTTCCTGCGGACCGGACGACGACACCCCTACGCAAGAGGTCGAGCACACATGAGCCTGAGCATGCGCAACCAGTTCGCCGGCACCGTCACCGCCATCACCGCCGGCCAGGCCATGGCCACGGTCAAGGTGCGACTGGAGGGCGGCCAGAACATCACCGCCGCCATCACCAAGGATGCCGTGAAGGACCTCGGCATCGCCGACGGCTCCGCCGTCACCGCCCTCGTGAAGGCCACCGAAGTCGCGCTCGCCACCGGCCCCGTGGACGGCATCAGCATCCGCAACCAGCTCCGCGGCACCGTCTCCGACATCACCGCCGGCGCCGCCATGGCCTCCGTCAAGGTGGACGTCGACGGGGGCGGTCTGACCGCCGCGATCACCCGGGACGCCGTGGACGCGCTCGGCCTGGAGGCCGGGTCACCGGTGGTCGCGCTGATCAAGTCCACCGAGATCGCCCTCGCGACCGCCTGAGCCGTCGGGCCCCGCCGGGCCCTCACACCCCGGGGGTCGGCGGCGGCAGTGCGCCGAACCACACGCGGGTGACCGCGCTGACGCAGCGCGCCCCGCACCGGTCGGCCGGGACCACCCGTCCGAGACGACCTCGCGCAGCAGCGCGCCCTCGAACACATGGTGCTGGGGACCGTTGGTCCCGCAGTCGAAGGTGACCGCGGCTCGGTGCTGTCCCCACGCGCGCAGGTCCGCGACGTTCAGGGTCGCCGGGTGGTCCAGGCCCCCGTGCAGCATGAGTTCGGCCATGGCCCGAGTGATGCCCGGCGGCCGTCCTTCCGGAAACTCATCTGCGAGGTTCATCTTCACGTAAGACTGGCAAATGTTGCAGAACTCAGCGTTTTCACCTTGCAGGCCGCCCCGAGGAGCCGGGCCCCTCGGGACGCCTCGTGGCCGTGGCCCTCCGCGTGTCACCACGGACATCACGCGGTGCGGCCAGTGAGACGGAGCAACGCAGAAGGCCCCGGCCGGTTTCCCGGTCGGGGCCTTCAAGTGCCCGGTGAGGCACTGGCGGAGGATACGAGATTCGAACTCGTGAGGGGTTGCCCCCAACACGCTTTCCAAGCGTGCGCCCTAGGCCACTAGGCGAATCCTCCGCCGCAAACAATACAAGACGTTGAGGGGTGCTCGCGAACGTGATCGCCGGGCGGGGATCGGGCGGGGGTCCGGGCGGGGTCCGGCTCGATTCCGGGGGCATCCATCCGCTAGGGTGGGGCCAGCCCCTCACGTGGCGCTATCTCACCCAACTCCCCCAGGGCCGGAAGGCAGCAAGGGTAAGTGGGCTCTGGCGGGTGCGTGGGGGGCGCCTTGCGTTCCGGGGCGGGGGCCGGCGGGCCGCCCTTGGCCGGCAGACCGCCCTGGCCGGCGGGCCGCCTTTGTCGGTGGGCCCGGATAACCTCGTAGACGTGTCGTCCCTTGCGCTGTACCGCCGCTACCGCCCCGAGTCGTTCGCCGAGGTCATCGGACAGGAGCATGTCACTGTCCCCCTGATGCAGGCCCTGCGGAACAACCGGGTCAATCACGCGTACCTGTTCAGCGGCCCGCGCGGCTGCGGCAAGACCACCAGCGCGCGCATCCTGGCCCGCTGCCTGAACTGTGAGCAAGGTCCCACGCCCACGCCTTGCGGGGAGTGCCAGTCGTGCCGGGACCTGGCGCGCAACGGGCCCGGGTCCATCGACGTGATCGAGATCGACGCCGCCTCGCACGGTGGTGTGGACGACGCCCGTGACCTGCGGGAGAAGGCCTTCTTCGGGCCCGCCTCCAGCCGCTACAAGATCTACATCATCGACGAGGCCCACATGGTCACCTCGGCGGGCTTCAACGCCCTCCTGAAGGTGGTCGAGGAGCCTCCGGAGCACCTCAAGTTCATCTTCGCCACGACCGAGCCCGAGAAGGTGATCGGGACCATCCGGTCCCGTACGCACCACTACCCCTTCCGGCTCGTGCCGCCCGGCACCCTGCGCGACTACCTGGGCGAGGTCTGCGGGCGCGAGGGGGCCAAGGTCGAGGACGGCGTGCTGCCGCTCGTCGTCCGGGCCGGCGCCGGGTCCGTGCGCGACTCCATGTCCGTCATGGACCAGCTGCTCGCCGGGGCCGCGGAGGAGGGCGTGACCTACGCCATGGCCACCTCCCTGCTCGGGTACACCGACGGTTCGCTGCTCGACGCCGTCGTCGACGCCTTCGCCGCCGGGGACGGCGCCGCCGCCTTCGAGGTCGTCGACCGGGTGGTCGAGGGCGGCAACGACCCGCGCCGGTTCGTCGCCGACCTGCTGGAGCGGCTGCGGGACCTGGTGATCCTGGCCGCCGTGCCCGACGCCGGTGAGAAGGGGCTCATCGACGCCCCCGCCGACGTGGTGGAGCGGATGCAGGCCCAGGCCTCGGTGTTCGGGGCCGCGGAGCTGAGCCGGGCCGCCGATCTCGTCAACACCGGGCTCACCGAGATGCGGGGCGCCACCTCGCCGCGGCTGCAGCTGGAGCTGATCTGCGCGCGGGTGCTGCTGCCCGCCGCCTTCGACGACGAGCGGTCCGTGCAGGCCCGGCTCGACCGGCTGGAGCGGACCGGCGGCGGTCTCGCGCCCGGCGTCATGGTCCCCGCCGCCGCCCCGGCCGCCGCTCCGCCCGCGATGGGGTACGTGCCCGGGCCCGAGGCGCATGCCATGGCTCCCGTGGCCGCGCCGCCCGTACACCCCGCGCCCGCACCGAGCGCGCCCGAGCCCGAGCCCGAGCCCGAGTCCGCGCCCGCCCCTGCTCCGACTCCGACGCCCGCTCCGGCCCCCGCGGCCGCTGCACCCGGTGCCTGGCCCGGGGCCGCGCAGCCCGGTGCGGGCGCGCCCGCACCCGGTGCCTGGCCGGGGGCCGCGGCTCCCGCGCAGGGCTCCGCCGCGCCGGCCGGGGGCGGCTCCGCGACCGCCGCCCGGGGGGCCTGGCCCAGCGCCGCCGCGCCCGGCCAGGGCGCCCCCGCCCCCACGCCTCCCGCATCCGCCGCGACTCCGGCCCCGGCGGCCGCCGCCCCCGCGGCGGCGTCCGCGGCCGGACCCGGCATGGCCGCCGGCGCCGGGCAGGTGCAGGCGATGTGGCCCGGGATCCTGGAGGCCGTCAAGAACCGCCGCCGCTTCACCTGGATCCTGCTCAGCCAGAACGCCCAGGTCACCGGCTTCGACGGGACGACCCTCCAGCTCGGCTTCCCCAATGTCGGCGCCCGCGACAACTTCGCGAGCAGCGGCAGTGAGGACGTGCTCAAGGCGGTCCTCGCCGAGCAGTTCCAGGTCCACTGGAAGATCGAAGCGGTCGTCGGAGGCGGCGGTCAGCCCCTTCCGCAGGCGTCCTCGTACGCCGCGCCGCCCGCTCCGGCGTACAGCCGGCCCGCCGCCCCGCAGGCTCCCGCACCCGCGCAGCCGCCCCAGCAGTCGCCCCAGGCGCCGCAACAGCCTCAGCCGCAGCAGCAGCCCCACCAGTCGGCTCCCGCGCCGCAGCCCCCCGTCCAGCAGGCTCCCCCTCCGGTCGCCCCCGAGGACGACGTACCGGAGGAGGACGATCCCGATCTCGTCGAGAGCGCCCTGACCGGACACGACCTCATCGTGCGTGAGCTCGGAGCCACCGTTATAGAGGAATACACGAACGAGTAGGGCCGTCTCATTGGGTGGCCGCACGAAGGGCATCCGGTCGCGCGGGCTAGGCTGCATGGCGTGAAGGTCCTCGTCATCGGCGGCGGCGCCCGCGAACACGCCCTGTGCCGCTCTCTGTCCCTCGACCCCGACGTCAACGCGCTCTACTGCGCCCCCGGCAACGCCGGCATCGCCGAGGTGGCGGAGCTGCGCCCGGTCGACGCCCTCGACGGCGCGGCCGTGGCCCGCCTCGCCACCGAGCTCGGCGTCGACCTGGTCGTCGTCGGCCCGGAGGCGCCGCTGGTGGCCGGGGTCTCCGACGCCGTCCGCGCAGCCGGCATCCCCGTATTCGGCCCCTCCGCCGAGGCCGCGCAGCTGGAGGGCTCCAAGGCGTTCGCCAAGGACGTGATGGCCGCCGCGGGCGTCCCGACCGCCCGCAGCTACGTCTGCACCACCGCGGAGGAGATCGACGCGGCCCTCGACGCCTTCGGCGCCCCGTACGTCGTCAAGGACGACGGGCTCGCGGCCGGCAAGGGCGTCGTGGTCACCGAGGACCGGGAGGCGGCCCGTGCCCACGCGCTCGGCTGCGACCGCGTCGTCATCGAGGAGTACCTCGACGGCCCCGAGGTCTCCCTCTTCGCCATCACCGACGGCGTCACCGTGCTGCCGCTCCAGCCCGCGCAGGACTTCAAGCGCGCGCTCGACGGCGACCAGGGCCCCAACACCGGCGGCATGGGCGCGTACTCCCCCCTGCCCTGGGCCGACGCCAAGCTGGTCGACGAGGTCATGGAGACCGTGCTCCAGCCGACCGTCGACGAGCTGCGCCACCGCGGCACGCCGTTCTCGGGACTGCTCTACGCGGGCCTCGCGATCACCTCGCGCGGCGTCCGCGTCATCGAGTTCAACGCCCGCTTCGGCGACCCCGAGACCCAGGTGGTCCTGGCCCGGCTGCGCACCCCGCTCGCGGGCGTGCTGCTGAACGCCGCCCGCGGCACCCTGGACGCCGAGCCGCCGCTCAGCTGGCGCGACGACGCTGCCGTCACGGTGGTCATCGCCTCCCACAACTACCCGGACACCCCGCGGACCGGCGACCCGATCGAGGGCCTCGCCGAGGTGGCCGCGCAGGACGGCCCCGACGCGTACGTGCTGCACGCCGGGACCCGGCGCGAGGGCGACGCGGTCGTCAGCGCGGGCGGTCGCGTGCTGTCGGTGACGGCGACCGGTTCGGATCTGGCGCAGGCCCGAGAGAAGGCGTATAAGGCCGTTGCGCGGATCCGGCTGGACGGATCCCAGCACCGTACGGACATTGCGGCCAAGGCGGCCGAAGGCCGCTGAGCAGCAGGAGTCGCAGCCGCGGGCCCGGTGCGCACCCCCGTGTGCACCGGGCCCGCGCGCGTGTCCGCGTGCGAGTGCATCCAGCCGCGTTCGAACGCAGCCACCTTTACCCAAAGCCATTCCATCGGGTGATCGTCACCCGGTCCGGCTGACTGCCGCGCGCTCCCCAACTAGGGTGCGGCGCAAGCATTCCGGCACTTGGCCCACCGGCATTGCGATGTCAGTGGCGGGTGTCACAGTGGGGGAGTGAGTAAAACCGCCGCAGGGCAGAGGGGGTGAGGTCCGGCCGTGTCCGGAAACGGTTCGATCGTCGAAGTGGGCGCGCCGTCCGCGCGCTCCCGGGCCTTGGCCGTGCTGCGGGTGCGCAGCAGGGCGCTGGCCGTCGCCGTGGCGCCCGCCGCCCTCGCGGCGGTGCTCGTGAGCGCCCGGATGACGGGGCGGCTGACCGGTGCACCCTGGCCGGTGGTCACCCTCGTCGTATGCGTGCTCGCCGGGATCGTGCTGCTCGTCGGCGGCGTGTTCGCCGCGGTGGTGCTGCGCGCCCGACCCGCCGTCACGCCGACGGTGCCGCTGACCGAGGCGGCCGCGCCCGATCTGTACCGGCTCGTGCGCGACCTCGCCGACCGGATGGACGTGCCCGCGCCCTCCGCCATAGCTCTGACCCCGG
The DNA here is from genome assembly GCF_040647115.1 of Streptomyces sp. NPDC044571. Lineage (NCBI taxonomy): Bacteria > Bacillati > Actinomycetota > Actinomycetes > Kitasatosporales > Streptomycetaceae > Streptomyces > Streptomyces sp. NPDC044571. The sequence continues at coordinate 76,846 of NZ_JBEZBN010000016.1, read as the reverse complement.
ACTGCGACAGCTGGCTGGAGGACCGCACGCACGCGGCGCACCGCCGCGGCCGCGCCCGCACCTCCGCCGGCACGACCGGACCCGCCGGGCCGGAGTCCGCGCCGGGTGCGGCGCCCGTGCTGGTGATCGGCTCGCCGTTCCTGTGGTGGATGCGGGTCGCGGAGCTGCGGGCGGTGCTCGCGCCGGTCGTCGCCGGTACGGGTCCTTCGGCGCATCCGGACATAGCCGACGCCCGTGGCTTCGTGCGCGGGCTCGACGCAGCCGTGGACGTGGGCAGTCGGCCCGGCCTGGGCTGGATCGCCCGCCCGGCCCGGCTGCTGCTGCGGCTGTGCCGGGAGGACGCCGCCGAGATGGAGCGCGGGGTGGCCGCGGCCGCCTCGGACCGGGCGCAGGGGGTGGACTACGGGCTGCGGATCGTCGCCCAGGAGCAGGTCGGCCTCGCCTACGCGGGCTGGGACCGCCTGCTGACCCGGGTCGCACTGCCGGCCTGGCGGATGGGCCGTTGGCCCGCGCACCTCGATGCCGGGGTCGTCTCCGCGCTGACGGAGCTGTCGCGCCGGGACCGGCTGGCCGACGGGTTCACCGCGCGGCTGGGCGAACGGCCCGCGTGCGATCTGCTGGAGCAGCCGGGCGCGGTCGACGAGGCCGCCTCGCTGCTGGCCGCGCGGCTGTTCCACGGAGGCCCGGCCGAAGCGGGACCGGACTGGTCGCCGGTGGAGTGGGCGGCGTATCCGGAGGAGGTCGTGGACCGCAAGTGGCGGGCCGAGGCGGCCCGGCTGCATGCCGCGCTGGACGCCCTCGCCGTCCCGGCGGGCCCGGGGCCGACGCTGGACCGGGTGCTCGGCTACCTCGCGGCTCCCGGAGGCGTCGGCGCGGCCGGGGAGGCGCTGGCCGGCCGCCTCAGCGGCGATCTCGCCCGGGAGGAACGTTCCGCGGGAGCGGGAGCGGGAGCCGGTGCGGGCTCCGACGCCGGGACGGCGAAGGCGCGCGGGGCGGACACGGTGCCGCTGTTCCCGCTGCAGCCACCGCGGAGCGGGCGGGACCTGCTGGCCGACCACGTCACGGCCATGGTGTGTGCCGCGGCCGTGGACTTCGTGGGGGCGGATCCGGGTCTGGACTGGCTGGACGGCCCCATCCTCCTGATCGGCGGCGAGCGTCGCACCGACCTCGCGCCGCACGTGCTGTCCCTGGTGGAAGAGGGCGACCCCGAGCCGCTGCGCGACTGGCTGGCGGACCTCGGCGTACGCCCCGAGAAGCCGGTCCGCCTGGTCTGACGCCCGGGATCCCCGAGCTCACTCCCGCCCGCGCACCGCGGTGCGAAGCGTCAATTCGCGACGAACGGTGACGGACTGAGCGCGTTATGTGATGTGCTGGGACCGGTAGCAGTTCGAAGTCCTCGACAGTGTGCCGCGCGATGGTCCGGGAACAAGCGATCCGGGGGAGCGAGGGAGGGGAGCGGTATGGGTGCGGACCCGATCCGGCGGTGGGAGTCAGGTGCCCTCGCGCACGCGGTGAACGACCCCTTCGGCCAGGGGCCCCTGCCGTGGCTGCGCGGCAGCGAGCTCTACTTCGACGACACCGGGCAGGTCGTGCCCTGGTACGTGGACCCCGCGCTGGCCCCCGGGCAGCCGCCCGCCGGCAGCACCGGCGGACCGCGGACCGCCGACGACGTGCACCGGCAGATCAAGGGCTTCTCCTCCGCCGGAGCCGTCGCGCCCGGCGAGGCCATCGACTTCCACATCACCGTGGACCCGCCCCAGCAGTTCTCCGTGGACGTCTACCGCATCGGCCACTACGGCGGCGACGGCGCCTCCAAGATCACCACCAGCCCCCGGCTCTCCGGCATCGTCCAGCCGGCCCCGCTCACCGCCGACCGCACCGTCTCCTGCCACCACTGGTGGCTGTCCTGGCGGCTCCAGGTCCCCTCCTACTGGAACCCCGGCGCGTACGTGGCCGTCCTGACCACCACCGACGGCTACCGCTCGCACATCCCCTTCACCGTGCGGGACGACCACCCGGCCGACCTGCTCCTGCTCCTGCCCGACATCACCTGGCAGGCCTACAACCTCTACCCGGAGGACGGCCGGACCGGCGCGAGCCTCTACCACGCCTGGGACGAGGAGGGCCGGCTGCTCGGCGAGCGGGACGCCGCCGTCACCGTCTCCTTCGACCGCCCCTACGCGGGCGCGGGCCTGCCCCTCCATGTCGGGCACGCCTACGACTTCATCCGCTGGGCCGAGCGCTACGGCTACGACCTGGCCTACGCCGACGCGCGGGACCTGCACGCGGGCCGGGTCGACCCGACCCGCTACCGCGGCCTGGTCTTCCCCGGCCACGACGAGTACTGGTCCGCTCCCATGCGCCGCACCGTCGAGCGCGCCCGCGACCACGGCACCTCGCTCGTCTTCCTCTCCGCCAACACCATGTACTGGCAGGTCGAGCTCGCGCCCTCCCCCTCAGGGATCGAGGACCGGCTCCTGACCTGCCGAAAACGCCGCGGCCCGGGCCGCCCGAGCCTGTGGCGCGAGGTCGACCGCCCGGAGCAGCAGCTGCTCGGCATCCAGTACGCGGGCCGGGTCCCCGAGCCCGCGCCGCTGATCGTGCGCAATGCCACCCACTGGCTCTGGGACTCCACCGGCGCAGCCGAGAACGACGAGCTCCCGGGCCTGGTCGCCGGAGAGGCCGACCGGTACTTCCCGCGCATCCAGCTCCCCGAGCACCAGGACCGGATCCTGCTCGCGCACTCCCCGTATCTCGACACCGAGGGCACCAAACGGCACCAGGAGACCTCCCTGTACCGGGCCCCGAGCGGCGCCCTGGTCTTCGCGTCGGGCACCTTCGCCTGGTCACCGGCCCTGGACCGGCCGGGCCACGTCGACGAACGGGTCCAGCGGGCCACCGCCAACCTCCTCGACCGGATCTGCAAGCGCGACTGAGCCCCCCGCCAGGGCCGCACCCGGCCCCGTACGGGACAATGGGGCTGCGCTCGTACAGAACCACAGGGAGACCCCGTGTCCGGATTCGTCGAAAAGCCCGAGCCGGTTCAGGTGCCGGGCCTCGTCCACCTCCACACCGGCAAGGTGCGCGACCTCTACCGTGACGAGGACGGCCGCCTCGTCATGGTCGCCAGCGACCGGATGTCCGCCTTCGACTGGGTGCTCCCCACCGAGATCCCGGACAAGGGGCGCGTCCTGACGCAGCTCTCCCTGTGGTGGTTCGACCAGCTCGCCGACCTCGTCCCGAACCACGTCATCAGCACCGACCTGCCGGCCGGCGCACCCGCCGACTGGGCCGGGCGGACGCTCATCTGCCGGAACCTCGACATGGTGCCGGTCGAGTGCGTGGCCCGCGGCTACCTCACCGGCTCCGGCCTCGTCGAGTACAACCGGACGCGGACGGTCTGCGGCCTGGCCCTGCCCGAGGGCCTCGTCGACGGATCCGAGCTGCCCGCCCCGATCTTCACCCCGGCCGCCAAGGCCGAGGTCGGCGAGCACGACGAGAACGTCTCCTACGAGGAGGTCGCGCGCACCACCGGTGCCGAGACGGCCGCCCTGCTGCGCCGCACCACCCTCGACGTGTACGGCCGCGCCCGGGACATCGCCCGCGAGCGCGGGATCATCCTCGCCGACACCAAGTTCGAGTTCGGCTTCGACGCCGAGGGCACCCTGATCGCCGCGGACGAGGTGCTCACCCCGGACTCCTCGCGCTTCTGGCCGGCCGACGAGTGGGAGCCGGGCCGCACCCAGCCCTCCTTCGACAAGCAGTTCGTCCGCAACTGGCTGGCCTCCCCGGCCTCCGGCTGGGACCGCACGGCCGAAGTGCCGCCGCCGGCCCTCCCCGAGGAGGTCGTCGCGCAGACCCGCGCCAAGTACGTCGAGGCGTACGAACGGCTCACCGGCCTCCCCTGGTCCTGAGGCACCGGTCCCGCCCCTCCCGGGGCGGGACCCCGCCGGAACCGGAAGAAGAACGCGAAGAAGCCCCCGGTCGCAGGACCGGGGGCTTCTCCTCGTGGAGCGGACAACGAGACTCGAACTCGCGACATCCACCTTGGCAAGGTGGTGCTCTACCAACTGAGCTATGTCCGCATGCGCCGTAACGCGGGATCTACTATACCCAACCCCGCTCCCGTGCGAGACGCACTGCCGTGTGCCGGTTCTCCGCGCCCAGCTTCGTGGCCGCCGACGACAGGTAGTTGCGTACGGTTCCCTGCGAGAGCCGGGCCCGCTCCGCGATCTCCGCGATCGGCGCCCCGTCCCCCGCGAGTTCCAGGACCTCGGCCTCGCGTGCGGTCAGCGGCGAGTCCCCCGCGCTGATCGCGTCGGCCGCCAACTCCGGGTCCACGTAACGCCCTCCGGCGTGGACGGTCCGGATCAGCTCGGCCAGCCGCTGCGCCGACACCGTCTTCGGTACGAAGGCCCGTACGCCGGCCGCGAGGGCCCGCTTCAGATGCCCGGGACGCCCGTGGCTGGTCACGATCATGACCCGGCAGCCCGGGAGTTCGGTCCTCAGGGATGTGGCCACACTCACACCGTCCGCCCCCGGCATCTGCAGGTCCAGCACCGCCACGTCGGGCCGGTGCGCCCGCGCCATCGCGAGGGCCTCGGGACCGGAGGCCGCCTCGGCGACGACCAGCAGATCGTCCTCCAGCGCCAGCAGAGCGGCGAGCGCGCCGCGGATCAGGTGCTCGTCGTCGGCCAGCAGCACGCGCACGGGGTTCACGACCGCACCTCCCGCCCGGGCGCGCCGGGGGCCGGTACGCGGGCCAGTACGCGGAACCGGCCGTCGCCGGTGGGCCCGGCCTCCAAGGTGCCGTCCACCACGGCGAGCCGCTCGCGCAGCCCGGCGAGCCCCGAACCGGGGGGCCCGGCCGGGACCCGCGCAGCCCCGGGCGCCCCGTCGTTCTCCACCAGCAGGGTCACCGCGCCCGCCCCGGCCGCCGCCAGCCGGATCACGCAGCTGCGCGCCTCACCGTGCCGCAGGACGTTCGTGGTGGCCTCCCGGACGACCCAGCCCAGGGCCGACTGCACCGCGGGGGTCGGCCGGGGGCCTTCCTCGACCTCGACCCGGCAGTCCATCCCGGCCGCGCTCAGCACCCCGCGCGCCCCCTCCAGTTCCACCGTGAGATCCGCCTCCCGGTAGCCGCGTACGACGTCGCGGACCTCGCGCTGCGACTCCCGGGCGATCCGCTGCACCTCGATCATCTGGTCCACCGCCTCGGGGCGTCCGCGCCGGGCCAGCTGCACGGCCAGCTCGCTCTTGAGCGCGATCACCGCGAGGTTGCGGCCCATGACGTCGTGCAGGTCCCGCCCGAAGCGGAGCCGCTCCTCCGCCACCGCCAGCTGCGCCTGGAGCTCCCGGGCGCGGTCGAGCTCGTACACCGTCTTCAGCAGCCAGGAGGAGAAGCCGCAGGCCAGGGTGAACAGCAGGCTGCTGAAGAGGATGCCGAGCGCGTAGCCGGCCACCTCGCCGGCGGGCAGGCCCACGGCCGCTGCCCCGCCTGCCGTGGCGGCCACCGCGGCGGGGGCGACGGCGGCCATGTGCCGGGCCTTGGCCAGGGTCAGGGTCAGTGCTCCCGTCGCGAAGCCGGTGGTGTTGATGACGAGGACGGGGGCCACGCCCTCGTGGACGAGGATGCCGGCGGAGCGCAGGGAGAGTACGGCGATCGACAGCGTGCCGGTCAGCAGGCCCAGCGCGACGGCCAGCCGTACGGGGCGCTCGCGCCGCCCGATCACCCAGTCCAGGGCCTTCGAGGACAGCACCGCGGACAGGGTGACCTGGGCGACCAGGGGCAGGAACAGGGCCCCGGTGGCGGCCGTCGAGCCCTCGGGTGCGAGCCCGATCAGAAGCGCGAAGGCCTCGATCGCGGCGAAGGAGTGGAACGACCAGCGGGTGTAGAGCTCGACTTTCCCCGCGCTGCCGCGTTTCCTCCACCATCCGGTCAGCTTCGACACGGTCCCCGTCCCCCGATCACCTTTGCCGGTCACTGCGGCGCATCAGCGTATCGGGGCACACGACAAAGGCCCTGATCGATGATCAGGGCCTTTGTCCTCTGAGCGGACGACGAGACTCGAACTCGCGACATCCACCTTGGCAAGGTGGTGCTCTACCAACTGAGCTACGTCCGCATACTCGCTCCGGCCGAATGGCCGGTGGGCGATGCGAGCATCACTCTACCTGATCCACCGGAGTGGTCGGTAAAGCGTGCAGAGCGGGTGACAGGAATCGCACACTGCGCCTTCCTCCTGGAAGGAGGATGTTCTGCTACTGAACTACACCCGCACGACCTTCGAGGCTGTGACCTGCGGTCTGGCCCCTCGGCGTGATCCACACACTAGCGGATCGGAGGGGGTGGATGGCAAATCGGCCGTCAGTGAGCCTCGTTGTAGGCCTCGTAGACCCGCTTCGGGATGCGGCCGCGGGGCGGCACGTCCATCTGGTGGGAGCGGGCCCAGGCCCGGACGACGGCGGGGTCCGGGGCGATGGAGGTGTGCTTGAAGGCCTTGCCGGAGCGGGCCTGCCGGCGGCCGGCGGCCACGAAGGGGGCGAGGGTCTTCCGCAGTTTCTTTGCGTTGGCCACATTGAGGTCGATCTCGTACGACTTACCGTCGATCCCGAACACGACCGTTTCCGTCGCTTCTCCGCCGTCGATGTCGTCGGAGATCGTGACTACTACGCGCTGCGCCACGGATATCGGTCCCTTCGCGCGACGTCGCCACCCGTTGACGTGCGGTGATGTCGCCTGTATGGATGTTTCGGAGCAATGCAACTTTCGTTCCCCGTCGTGGGGCGACAAATGCCGCCGTCCCGGGGGATTCCTTTGTACCGCGATTCCCATTGCATTGCGAAGCCCAGTTAATTCTCTCCGCGTGTCCCGCCGCAATCCCGGGTGAGAGGTTTTCCGGCGGATTTTGCGAAGCGTTGGTGAAGCCGAAACCGCGCGGCGATCACGGGGCCGGGATATCTACCCGCGTAGAAATTTCGGACGGGTACGCTGAGGGAACCGCCTCCGCACCAACACCCACGGGAGTGCCCGATGGCACGCGTCGTAGTCGACGTCATGCTCAAGCCGGAGATCCTCGACCCTCAGGGCCAGGCGGTGCAGCGTGCACTGCCGCGCCTGGGCTTCGAGGGGATCGCCGACGTCCGTCAGGGGAAGCGCTTCGAGCTTGAGGTGGAGGGCCCGGTCGACCAGACCGCCCTCGACCGCATCCACAAGATGGCCGAAACGTTCCTCGCCAACACCGTCATCGAAGACTTCACCGTGAAGGTCGAGGCCTGACGGTGACCACTCGCATCGGAGTCGTCACGTTCCCCGGAACGCTCGACGACCGTGACTCGCTGCGCGCCGTCCGCCTCGCGGGGGCCGAGCCTGTCTCGCTGTGGCACCGCGACAAGGACCTGCACCAGGTCGACGCGGTCGTCCTCGCGGGCGGCTTCTCCTACGGGGACTACCTGCGCGCCGGAGCCATCTCCCGGTTCTCGCCGGTGATGGAGACCATCATCGACCAGGCCAAGGCCGGCATGCCGGTCCTCGGCATCTGCAACGGCTTCCAGGTCCTCACCGAGGCCCACCTGCTGCCGGGGGCGATGCTCCGGAACAACCACCTGCACTTCATCTGCCGCGACCAGAAGCTGCGGGTGGAGAACGCGGAGACCTCGTGGACCGGCGACTACTCCGCCGGCCAGGAGATCTCCGTACCGCTCAAGAACATGGACGGCCGCTACGTCGCCGACGAGCGGGTGCTGGACGAACTGGAGGCCGAAGGCCGCGTGGCCTTCCGGTACGTCGACATGAACCCGAACGGGTCGCTGCGCGACATCGCCGGCATCACCAACGCCGCGGGCAACGTCGTCGGCCTCATGCCGCACCCCGAGCACGCGGTCGAGCCGCTGATCGGGACGGGCCGCACCGACGGCCTCGGATTCTTCACCTCGATCCTGAAGAAGCTGGTCTCCGCATGACTCTGGACACCGTCAAGCACGCCGCCGAGACCCCGGACTCGGCGCAGCCCTGGAAGGAACTCGGCCTCAAGGAGGACGAGTACGCCCGCATCCGGGAGATCCTCGGCCGCCGCCCCACGGGCGCCGAGCTCGCCATGTACTCGGTCATGTGGTCCGAGCACTGCTCGTACAAGAGCAGCAAGGTCCACCTGAAGCAGTTCGGCGAGAAGGCCCCGCAGAACGACGCCATGCTCGTCGGCATCGGCGAGAACGCCGGCGTCGTCGACGTCGGCCAGGGCTACGCGGTCACCTTCAAGGTCGAGTCGCACAACCACCCGTCGTACATCGAGCCCTACCAGGGCGCGGCCACCGGCGTCGGCGGCATCGTCCGCGACATCCTCGCCATGGGCGCCCGCCCGGTCGCCGTCGTGGACCCGCTGCGCTTCGGCGCCGCCGACCACCCCGACACCAAGCGCGTCCTGCCGGGCGTGGTCGCGGGCATCGGCGGCTACGGCAACTGCCTCGGCCTGCCGAACATCGGCGGCGAGGTCGTCTTCGACGCCTGCTACCAGGGCAACCCGCTGGTCAACGCCGGCTGCATCGGCGTGATGAAGCACGAGGACATCCACCTCGCCAAGGCCTCCGGCCCCGGCAACAAGGTCATCCTCTACGGCGCCCGTACCGGCGGCGACGGCATCGGCGGCGTCTCGGTCCTCGCGTCCGAGACCTTCGACGACACCAAGCCGACCAAGCGCCCCGCCGTCCAGGTCGGCGACCCCTTCCAGGAGAAGCTCCTCATCGAGTGCACCCTGGAGATCTTCAAGGAGAAGCTGGTCGCGGGCATCCAGGACCTCGGCGGCGCCGGGCTCTCCTGCGCCACCTCCGAGCTGGCCTCCGCGGGCTCCGGCGGCATGCGCGTCGAGCTGGACACCGTCCCGCTGCGCGACGCGACGCTCTCGCCCGAGGAGATCCTCATGAGCGAGTCGCAGGAGCGCATGTGCGCGATCGTCGAGCCGCAGCACGTCGACCGCTTCATGGAGATCTGCGAGAAGTGGGACGTCATCGCCACCGTCATCGGTGAGGTGACCGACGGCGAGCGCCTGGAGATCTTCTGGCACGGCGAGCAGATCGTGGACGTGCCCCCGGGTACCGTCGCCCACGAGGGCCCGGTCTACCACCGCCCGTACGCTCGCCCCGACTGGCAGGACGCCCTCCAGGCCGACGACGCGGGCAAGCTGCCCCGCCCGCAGACCTCCGAGGAGCTCCGCGCGCAGGTCCTGGCCCTGGTCTCGTCCCCGAACCAGGCCTCGAAGTCCTGGGTCACCGACCAGTACGACCGTTTCGTGCAGGGCAACACCGTCCTCGCGCAGCCCGAGGACGCGGGCATGGTCCGCATCGACGAGGAGTCCAACCTCGGCGTGGCCATGGCCACCGACGGCAACGGCCGCTACGCCAAGCTCGACCCGTACACGGGCGCGCAGCTGGCGCTGGCGGAGGCGTACCGCAACGTCGCCGCGACCGGCGCCAAGCCGCTGGCCATCTCCGACTGCCTGAACTTCGGCTCCCCCGAGGACCCGGGCGTCATGTGGCAGTTCGCCGAGGCCACCCGCGGTCTCGCCGACGGCTGCCTGGAGCTGGGCACCCCGGTGACGGGCGGCAACGTCTCGCTCTACAACCAGACGGGCGACACCGCGATCCACCCGACCCCGGTGGTGGCGGTCCTCGGCGTGATCGACGACGTCAACCGCCGTACGCCGATGGCGTTCGCGGAGGCCGGCCAGCTGCTGTACCTGCTCGGTGACACGGCCGAGGAGTTCGGCGGCTCGGCCTGGTCGCAGGTCGTCCACGACCACCTGGGCGGCCTGCCGCCCAAGGTGGACCTGGCCCGCGAGAAGCTGCTCGCGGAGATCCTGATCTCCGCCTCGCGCGACGGCATGATCGACGCCGCGCACGACCTGTCCGACGGCGGCGTGATCCAGGCGCTCACCGAGTCCTGCCTGCGCGGCGGCAACGGTGCGCGGATCGTGGTTCCGGAGGGTCTGGACGCCTTCACCTTCCTCTTCTCCGAGTCGGCGGGCCGGGCCATCGTGGCCGTCCCGCGCAGCGAGGAGCTCCGCTTCACCGACATGTGCGGTGCGCGGGGTCTGCCGGCCACCCGCATCGGTGTGGTGGACGGCGAGGAGATCGAGGTCCAGGGCGAGTTCACGCTCCCCCTGACGGAACTCCGCGAGGCCCACGAGGCGACGATCCCGGCCCTGCTGGCCTGATCCCGCCGCTCTTCCCACGAGCCCCCGGCCGGTTTCCCTCCGGCCGGGGGCTCGCGGTGTTGGTAGCGTCGCCGGGGTCGTTGCAGGGACGCGAACGGGGGCGCGATGTTCGAACCACTGGAGCCGTCGCGCGGGGCCCGCTGCCGGACCGGGGCCGCCGGCGCAACGCGGTGAACCTGCTGCTGGTCCTCGCGGGCGTGGGCGGTCTGGCCTTCGGAGGGTGGGCGCTGTACGACGCGTACGCGACGGGGCAGGCGCGTACGGCGAGTCGCGCGCTGACCACCCGGGCCTGCGCCGGACTGGTTGACCCCGACGAGGTCATGCGGCTGGACGGCGGCGCCGACCGGGTGGTCCTCGGCGGCGAGGACCCGAGCACCGTCGACTTCGACACCATTCCCGACCGCTGTGTGCTGAGCCGCCTGGAGGAGGACCGCCTCGGCCAGGAGTTCAAGTACGGCCATTTCACGCTGGCCCTGAAGGGACTGCCCCAGGCACGTGACCTGCACACGGCCGACGAAGGCTGGAAGCCCCCGTTCGCCACCCTGCGCGCCGGCTCGAAGGACGACGCCACCGCCCGGACCACGCTTCCCGACCGGATGCCGCTCGGGGACGGCCGGCTCGGTGACTACGGGCCCGATGACGTCACCGTCGTGGCCCGCTGCGAGCAGCCGGCCAAGGTCGGTACGACCTCGCTGATCGTGACGGCGATCTCCCCCGGCACCCGGCACGAGGCCGAGGACCGCCCGATCCTGGCCCGCCTGGCCCGCCGGGCCGCCGAACGCGCCGCCGAGGAGTACGGCTGCCGGACGCGGCTGCCCGAACTCCCGGACCGGCTGCCCGAGCCCGTGACCGCCCTCGGGCCGGTGGGCGAGCGGGCGGACAGCTGCGGCTGGTACGCCGCCCACCTGCGGACGGTGGACCGCGAGCGGTTGCCCGACCGGGCCGCCGGCGTCCCGGTGGGAGGAGCCGCCCGCGAGGAGGGCTGCCTGCTCGCGATGAGCCCCGGAGGGAGCGAGCGGGCCCTCGGCTTCCTCGCCCGTGAGGAACGGGAGGACGCCGTCACGTCCCTGCGGCACTCGCCCTGGTGGCTGCGGACCCGGTCGTACTTCGGCGAAGACGCGGCCGCGGTCACCGTGCCCGGTGGTCGCAGCCCGGAACCGGTGGTCCCCGGCAGGGCGGGCCGCACCAAGGACGTGCTCTACGGCTCGATGACCTGCGAGGGGCGCCCCGCCACCCTCACCATGGTCGTCCCGTACACCTACCGGCCGGTCCTCGGGCCGCGCCTGGACGAGCTGTTCAAGGCCTACGCCACCGACACCGCGACGCGGCGCGGCTGCACCGGACTCGTGCTGCCCGGGCCCGAGTAGGGTCGGGGCCATGCCGCCTGCCAAGAAGAAGCCGCGACGCTACGATCCCGCGAAGATCCGTGCGGCCGTCACCGCGCAGTTCGGGCATGTCACCCGGGCGGTGGGGGAGTTGGGGCCGGAGCAGCTGGAACGGCCCAGCGGGGTCGGCGACTGGAGCGTGGCCGATCTCGCCGCGCACGTCGCCTGGATCGCGGACTCGCTGGCCTCCGGCCTGGCCCGGCCGCCCGGCGCCGTCGTCGAACTCAGCGCGGTCGAATGGCCCTTCGCCACCGCCTCCCTCGCCGGGAAGATCTCCGAGGCCGCCCGGGAGAGCCTCGGCGGGGCGCCGCTGCCCGAGCTGTACGAGCGGGCGGCGGCCCGGATGGCCAAGGCGCTGGACGCGAACCCCGGCAGCCGTGTGCTGGACCTGTGGGTGGGTGACATGACCCTCGCCGACTTCCTGGTCACCCGCTGCGTGGAGCTGGTGGTCCACACCGACGACCTCAACCGGGCCGCCGGACTGGACATCCCGATCGAGCGGCAGGCCCTGGCCGCCTGCACCCGGCTGCTCGCCGACGCCCTGGCGCTCAAGGCGCCGGGCGGCTCGGTCGAGGTACGGATCCCGCCCTTCGCGGTGGTCCAGTGCATCGAGGGCCCCCGCCACACCCGCGGCACCCCGCCCAACGTGGTGGAGACCGACCCGCTGACCTGGATCCGGCTGGCCACCGGCCGCGCGGACTGGACCACCGCCGTACGGGACGCCCGGGTCAGGGCCAGCGGGGAGCGGGCCGACCTGTCGGCGCTGCTGCCGGTGATGAGCTGAGCGGAACCGGCTCGGCCCGGCACCCGTCCCAGGGACATGCCCACGCTCCGGCACCTGCCCGCCGCCCTGGCCGCCGTACTCGCCCTCGCCGCCACCACGACCGCCTGCGGCGGTGACGGCGCGGTGCACGGCACCCGCCCGGGCCCCGTCCTCGACGGCTCCTGGGCCGTCCAGCGCCTGACCGCGGACGGGAAGACCCTGACCGCACCCCCCGCCGCGCAGCTGGAGTTCGCGCCGAGCGCCGACCACCGGACCGAGGCGACGGGGAACTACGGCTGCAACGGCTTCACGGCCGCGGTCACCCGGGAGAAGGGCACCGGCCCGGCCGTCATGACCGTGACCCCCGGCTCCTCCACCACCATGGCCTGCGCGGACATGCCGTTCGAGACGGCCTTCGCCCGGCTGTTCCGGGGGCGGCTGACCGTGGACGCGCCCACCGCCGACCAGCTGGCCCTGAAGACGCCCGACGGGAGCTCCCTCACCATGACCCGGGTCCCGCGCACGCCCGACGCCCCGCTCACCGCCACCGAGTGGACCGTGGAGTCCCTGATCAGCGGCGAGAGCGTGTCCTCCCTCCCGGCCGAGGCGGCGGGCCAGGCCGGCTTCTCCCTCGCCGCGGACGGGACCGCGAGCGGCCGCCTGGGCTGCAACCGGTTCAGCGCCCCGGCCGGCGTCGACGGTCCGAAGGTCACCTTCGGGCCGCTCACGACGACCCGGATGGCCTGCCTCGGCCCGGCCGGCGAGGTCGAGCGTGAGCTGACCGGGCTCTTCGGCAGCGGCCCGCTCACCTGGAAGGTCCAGGCCCGCACGCTGACCCTGACCGCCCCGGACGGCACGGGCCTGACCGCCCGGGCGGCCTCCGCCGCGGAGTGACCGGCCGGAGCGGCCGGCCGCGGCCCGGGCCGGATCAGCCGGGGTACGGGAGCAGGCCCGCGTCCGTCTTCTCCCAGGCCGCCCGCAGCCGCCCCAACAGGGCGGGTTCCAGGGCCGCCTTGTCGGCCTGCTCGCGGAGGTCCCCGGCCAGGTGGAACAGCTGGTCCCGGCCCCCCTTGCCGCGGTAGTACTTCCAGTCCCCGCGGCGCAGCGCCCGCTCCCCGCGCACCCGCCAGAACAGGTCGTGCGCGGGGGGCTCCTCCCCGCGCAGCAGGTATCCGGCCAGGCTCACGCCGTCCAGCGGGTAGGCCGGGTGCGGCCGGGCCCCGGCCAGCTCCAGCAGGGTCGCCGTCCAGTCCGGGGTGACGACCGGGACGTGGCTGACCTGGCCGCCGTCGACGCGGGCGGGCCAGCGCACGAGGGTCGGCACCCGGATCCCGCCCTCCTGGAGCGAGGCCTTGTTGCCCGAGAGCGGCCAGTTGTACGAGAAGCGCTCGCCGCCGTTGTCGCTGGCGAAGAACACCAGGGTGTCGTTCTCCTGGCCCGAGCGCTTCAGCGCCTTCAGCACCTCGCCGACCGAGCGGTCCAGGTCCTCCACCATCTGCCGGTACTTCTCGACCGAGCCGCCGTCCTGGTGCCACAGGGCCCGTGCGTCGCCGGCCTTGATCCGGCGCTCGACCTCGGCGCTCTCCTCGGTGTCCCCGTCCGCGATCCACGGCCAGTGCGGGGTGGTGTAGTTCATGTTCAGCAGCCAGGGCCTGCCGCCGTGGTCGCGGGAGACGTATGCGCTCGCCCGCTCGGTCAGGATCCGGGTGTAGTAGCGCAGGTCCTTGTACGCGGCGTCGCCCTCGTAGAGGTCGTACTCGCCGCCCAGCCCCAACTTGGAGTAGTACTCCAGGGCCCCGCCGAAGTTGCCGAAGAACTCGTCCCAGCCCGAGCGGGTCGGGCTGTAGTCGGGCAGGTAGCCGCAGTGCCACTTGCCGATCAGGGCGGTCGCGTAGCCGGAGTCGCGCAGCAGCGAGGCCAGCGTCGGATGGGTGGGCTCCAGACCGGCGCTCCGGTCGGCGATGGGCTCCGCGAGGCCGCCCTTGGTCCGGCCCGGGTAGCGGCCCGTGTAGAGGCTGAACCGGGTCGGCGAGCAGGTCGCGGAGCCCGCGTAGGCATCGGTGAAGCGGACCCCCTGGCGGGCGAGGCGGTCCAGGTTCGGGGTCTTGATGTGCGGGGAGCCGTACGAGGACAGGTCGGCCCAGCCGAGGTCGTCACCGAGGATGAACAGGATGTTCGGCCGGCGCCCGGGGCGGCCCCGCGCCGCCCGGAACTCCCGCTCTCCGGGTCCGGCCTCCTGGGCGGCCCGGGCCGGCCCGGCGGCGCCGAGACCCGCGGCGGCCGCGGCCGCGGTCACTCCGACGGCGCTGCCGAAGGCACGCCGGGACAGGTGGTGGTCGTACGAAGACACAGCTACTCCAAGACACGGCCCGCCGACCCGGCCCGGCGGGGGCGCGGGACGGCGCGCGGCGCGGCGGGGCAGGGGGGCGGAGCGGAAAAGAGAAAGGAAAAGGGAGAGTTGCGGTTACGCAGGACAGCGACAGATGGCGCTCGCGACACGGACCAGGTCTACGTGGCGGCGCTCGACGAGGGTGACGGCACGGTCACCGTGAGGCTGCATGGGCCGAGAGCCTGTCCGAATGCCCTCGTAGATGTCAACAAGGTGATCCGAATACCGAGACGGAGCCGCCCGGTCACCCTCGGTGCTGTGAGATTTCCCGGCCGTCCCCAATTCGGACCAGTGGTCGATCTCGCCTACACTCGGAGATGTGCCTCGTGGTGATGGACGACTCAACCACGACCTGCTCCCCGGCGAAAAGGGCCCCCAGGACGCTTGCGGCGTCTTCGGTGTCTGGGCTCCGGGTGAAGAGGTCGCCAAGCTCACCT
The DNA here is from genome assembly GCF_040647115.1 of Streptomyces sp. NPDC044571. Classification (NCBI taxonomy): domain Bacteria; kingdom Bacillati; phylum Actinomycetota; class Actinomycetes; order Kitasatosporales; family Streptomycetaceae; genus Streptomyces; species Streptomyces sp. NPDC044571. The sequence goes on along the minus strand of NZ_JBEZBN010000016.1, from coordinate 61,664 downwards.
ACTTCGGACTGTATGCGCTGCAGCACCGTGGACAAGAGTCCGCGGGAATCGCTGTGAGCAACGGTTCCCAGATCCTCGTCTTCAAGGACATGGGCCTCGTTTCCCAGGTCTTCGACGAAACCTCTCTCGGCTCGCTCCAGGGTCATATCGCGGTCGGTCACGCCCGCTACTCGACCACCGGAGCCTCCGTCTGGGAGAACGCGCAGCCCACGTTCCGCGCGACCGCCCACGGCTCGATCGCCCTGGGTCACAACGGCAACCTGGTGAACACCGCCGAGCTCGCCGAGATGGTCGCCGACCTCCCCCGTCAGGACGGCCGCGCCACCCAGGTGGCGGCCACCAACGACACCGACCTGGTCACCGCCCTGCTCGCGGGGCAGACCGACGAGGACGGCAAGCCCCTGACCATCGAGGAGTCGGCCGCCAAGGTCCTCCCCCAGGTCAAGGGTGCGTTCTCGCTGGTCTTCATGGACGAGGGGACCCTCTACACCGCCCGTGACCCGCAGGGCATCCGCCCGCTGGTCCTCGGCCGCCTGGAGCGCGGCTGGGTGGTCGCGAGTGAGACCGCCGCCCTCGACATCTGCGGCGCCAGCTTCGTCCGCGAGGTCGAGCCGGGCGAGCTCATCGCGATCGACGAGAACGGCCTGCGCACCTCCCGCTTCGCGGAAGCAAAGCCCAAGGGCTGTGTCTTCGAGTACGTGTACCTGGCCCGCCCGGACACCGACATCGCCGGTCGCAACGTCTACCTCTCGCGTGTCGAGATGGGCCGCCGGCTGGCCAAGGAAGCCCCGGTCGAGGCCGACCTGGTGATAGCGACGCCGGAGTCCGGCACGCCCGCCGCCGTCGGCTACGCCGAGGCCAGCGGGATCCCGTACGGCTCCGGCCTGGTCAAGAACGCCTACGTGGGCCGGACCTTCATCCAGCCCTCGCAGACGATCCGCCAGCTCGGCATCCGCCTGAAGCTCAACCCGCTCAAGGAAGTCATCCGCGGCAAGCGCCTCGTGGTCGTCGACGACTCGATCGTCCGCGGCAACACCCAGCGCGCCCTGGTCAAGATGCTCCGCGAGGCCGGCGCGGCCGAGGTCCACATCCGGATCTCCTCGCCGCCGGTGAAGTGGCCGTGCTTCTTCGGCATCGACTTCGCCACCCGGGCCGAGCTGATCGCCAACGGCATGACGGTGGACGAGATCGCCACGTCGCTCGGCGCGGACTCGCTCTCGTACATCTCGCTCGACGCGATGATCGAGGCGACGACCATCCAGAAGCCCAACCTCTGCCGTGCCTGCTTCGACGGCGAGTACCCCATGGAGCTGCCCGACCCGCAGCTTCTGGGCAAGCAGCTCCTGGAGAGCGAGCTCGCGGGCGGCACCGACGCCGCCGACGCGCTCCGCCGGCCGTAACGGCCCGCACCTCCCGCTCAGCCTGCGCCGGGCCCCTTCTTCCAGACCACAGGAACGCACCACAGTGCGGGGGCCCGGCACCACAGCAGTAACGACACGAAAGCTCTCTCCTGTCATGACAGAGAAGACCACCGGTGCCAGCTACGCAGCAGCAGGTGTCGACATCGAAGCGGGAGACCGCGCCGTCGAGCTGATGAAGGAGTGGGTGAAGAAGACGCAGCGCCCCGAGGTCCTCGGCGGCCTCGGCGGCTTCGCCGGCCTCTTCGACGCCTCCGCCCTCAAGCGCTACGAGCGCCCGCTGCTCGCCTCCGCCACCGACGGGGTCGGCACCAAGGTCGACATCGCGCGCCAGATGGGCGTGTACGACACCATCGGCCACGACCTGGTCGCGATGGTCATGGACGACATCGTCGTGTGCGGTGCCGAGCCGCTCTTCATGACCGATTACATCTGCGTCGGCAAGGTCCACCCGGAGCGGGTCGCGCAGATCGTCAAGGGCATCGCCGAGGGCTGCGTCCTCGCCGGCTGCGCACTGGTCGGCGGCGAGACCGCCGAGCACCCGGGTCTGCTGGGTCCGGACGACTTCGACGTCGCGGGCGCCGGCACCGGTGTGGTCGAGTACGACCGCCTGCTCGGCGCGGATCGCATCCGTACGGGTGACGCGGTCATCGCCATGGCGTCCTCCGGCCTTCACTCGAACGGGTACTCGCTGGTTCGGCATGTCCTCTTCGACCGGGCCGGGATGTCCCTCGACCGCCACATCGAGGAATTCGGCCGGACCCTCGGCGAGGAACTGCTGGAGCCGACCAAGATCTACTCGCTGGACTGCCTGGCCCTCACCCGGACGGCCGAGGTGCACGCCTACTCGCACATCACCGGCGGCGGCCTCGCGGCGAACCTGGCCCGGGTGATCCCGGACCACCTGCACGCCACCGTCGACCGTTCGACCTGGGCCCCCGGCGCGGTCTTCGACCTGGTGGGCAAGGCCGGTCAGGTCGAGCAGCTGGAGCTGGAGAAGACCCTGAACATGGGCGTCGGCATGATGGCCGTCGTCCCGCAGGAGTCGGTGGACGTGGCCCTCACGGCACTGGCCGACCGGGGCGTGGACTCCTGGGTCGCCGGCGAGATCCTGGACCGCGGCGACCACACCGAGGGCGCGACCCTGACCGGTTCGTACGCGAGCTGAGACAGCACGGAAACCCGGTCCGGGGCGAGGCCCTGGACCGGGTTCCGTGTTGTTCTGGCTGCTCAGCCGGGGGTCAGCTACGTGCTGCCGTCCGAGAGGTGCAGACGCCAGGCGTCAAGCGCCGCGACGCTGGTTCGACGGGCCGGACTCTTCGTCCTCGTCCTCGTCGTCGTCGTTGTACAGATCCGCGTACTTGGCGTACGGGTCGTCGTCGTCCAGATCGTCATCGACTTCGACCGGCTCGCTGACAGGCAGCAGCGGTTCCGTCGGCGATGCGCCCAGCTCGTTGGCCAGACGCGAGAGGTCAGTCCCGCCGCTGTTGTACTTCAGCTGGCGGGCGACCTTTGTCTGCTTGGCCTTGGCCCGGCCGCGCCCCATGGCTCGACCCCCTCGGTGACGGGGCTCGACGGCCCCAGAGTCTGACACGCGTTCATGGTTCGGAGCGGGCTCTCCGTGGAGAGACCGTCCGTAGGGGTTTAACGGTACCTGCTTCCGCGGCCATACGGTACGCCGCCCGCATGACGTGCCCCGGTGCAGGACCATCGAGGCGCCCCGTCCTCGCTGGTCAGCTGCGATTTTAACCCGTTCCTGGCGGGCGACCCGCCGAAGTGCAGTGAGTTCCGTCTCGCCGCAACCCCGGCGGGCGCACGCAGGGGCCCTACAGGGCCTGGGTCACGGCGGCCTTCGCGGTGCGGGCGGCGCGGGCCTCGGCCATCCGCTGCTCGGCGATGCGGTCGGCCGCCGCGGCCGGCGGGATCCCGTCGACCTTCGCGCGAGCAAAGATCTCCAGGGTGGTGTCGAAGATCTTCGTCGCCTTCGTCTTGCACCGGTCGAAGTCGAAGCCGTGCAGCTCGTCGGCGACCTGGATGACCCCGCCCGCGTTCACCACGTAGTCGGGGGCGTAGAGGATGCCGCGGTCCGCGAGGTCCTTCTCCACACCCGGGTGGGCGAGCTGGTTGTTGGCGGCGCCGCACACGACCTTGGCGGTCAGGGCGGGCACGGTCTCGTCGTTCAGCGCACCGCCGAGGGCGCACGGAGCGTAGATGTCCAGGCCCTCGGTGCGGATCAGTGCATCCGTGTCGGCCACGGCGGTGACCTGCGGGTGCTTGTCGAGGACCCGGCGGACGGACTCCTCCCGGACATCGGTGATCACGACCTCGGCACCGTCTTCGAGCAGGTGCTCGACGAGGTAGTGGCCGACCTTGCCGACGCCCGCGACGCCGACCTTGCGGCCGCGCAGGGTCGGGTCGCCCCACAGGTGCTGGGCGCTGGCCCGCATGCCCTGGAAGACGCCGAAGGCGGTGAGCACCGAGGAGTCGCCGGCGCCGCCGTTCTCCGGCGAGCGGCCGGTGGCCCAGCGGGTCTCCCGGGCCACGATGTCCATGTCCGCCACGTAGGTGCCGACGTCGCAGGCCGTCACGTAGCGGCCGCCGAGGGACTCGACGAAGCGGCCGTAGGCGAGCAGCAGTTCCTCGGTCTTGATGACGTCCGGGTCGCCGATGATCACGGCCTTGCCGCCGCCGAGGTCGAGACCGGCCATGGCGTTCTTGTACGACATGCCCCGGGAGAGGTTCAGCGCGTCCAGGACGGCCTCCTCGTCCGAGGCGTACGCGTGGAAGCGCGTGCCACCGAGGGCGGGGCCCAGGGCGGTGGAGTGGATCGCGATGACGGCCTTCAGTCCGGAGGCTCGGTCCTGGCACAGCACGACTTGTTCGTGGCCGCCCTGCTCCGAACGGAACAGGGTGTGCAGGACGCCGTCGGTCATTTCGGTCACGGTGGTGACTCCCATGGAAGAGATGCGGCGGAATGACGCCCGCCCTACGGGTGGGGGAGGGCGTGCTGGGAGCAGCGTAAGACCTCTGGGGCGTGTGCAGTCGAGCTGTCCGGAGATCGGAACACTCCCGGAGTACGCGGGTCCGCCGGAGTAGCTCCGGGCGGCGCGGGGGAGTACGTGAGCGTGACCGAATCACCCGACCCAAAGCTGCCCTCCGCACGCTCGGCGCCGACCGTCCCGTACGCCTCCTACCTGCGCGTCTACGAGCCCCTGGCGGCCTTCGCGGAGCCGGAGCGCACGCATTGGGCCTCCTACGCCCGGCGCGGGGCCGTCCCGACCGCCCAGGACGAACTGCGCCGGTCGCTCTCCGATTTGGTGCGGGTGCCCGTGGTGGGGGTGCCGGCGCACGAGAGCGCCGACGCCTTCACCGCCGAGGTGGACGGGGTGGTGCTGGTGTGCCCGTGGCGGACCAGGCTGCGCGGCTGGCTGGCGCTGCAGGAGCTGGTGGAGAACTTCCCGCTGCCGGTGCTGGACGCGGCCCTGCCGCCGGGTACCAGGCGCCGGGCGGCGCAGGAGTACGAGCGCTGGCGCGAGCGGAACCCGGACGCGCGCCCGTGGATCCGCACCGCGGTGTGGCAGGTGCCGCTGCGCTGGTTCGTGCTCGTCTCCGACGAGGAGCGGGAGTACGCGCCGGGTGAACGGCTGCGCTACCGGACGCCGATGGTCCAGGCCCGCAGGCGGCTCGCGCGCGGGCTGCGCGCCCTGCGGGAGGCGGACGGCTTCGACGTGCTCGCGGAGGGGCTGGTGGAGGTGGGGAGCTGGCTGGAGGAGTTCCATCCGCGCTCGATGGTGGAACTGGACTACGGGGGCCTGGTGTACGCCCTCTCACCCGACCGGTTGGCGGCCGACCGCTCGGCCCGCGACGTGGCGGTGGGCATCGCGGCGCTCCGGGCGGGGGACGAGGCGGGGGCGGCCGAAGCGTACGAGCAGCTGGTGGACCGCTGGCGGGAGGTCCGGGAGCGGTTGTTCGCCAACTGACGGCGTGATCCGGACCACACTCCGGCGCCGAGGGCGCGTCGCCCGCGTACCGTGCGTATCGGTCGATCGGCCATAAGTGGCTGATCGGAGGCGGGATCGGCATATTCGGGGCCTCGTTCCGGGACCTACGTCCCGATCCGGGCCATTGCCTCAAGCGTGACGGACCGCACTAACCACACCCTTGCGCCCTTCCCCTACCCTCGTGCCAAAATAGGACAAGGAGTCCGGGGAGGGTTCCTTCCGCCCAACTAAGGGCGGAATGCTCGGCATTTGCACTCTACGGGGGGTCTGACGACTCCTGATCGCTCTGTGACTGATCGTTACAGTGAGGTGACTGTCCGTTATGGGACGGTCCATCGGGCTTCCGCCGCTGATGAACACCTCGGAGGGCAATTCCGTCGGTTTGGCCGTCGAGGCTGGACGGATGGTGTAGTTGTAGTGCCGAGGACAAGCCGTTCGTCCTATAACCGACTCGGCCCGCGTATGTCCATTTCGGGCAACGCGGGCCAAGGTGCAGAATTTAGAGGAAAGAACCGAGATGGTTCGGTTCTCCCGAGGAGGCCGCTCATGACCGCTCGCACCCCTGATGCCGAGCCGCTGCTGACCCCGGCTGAGGTTGCCACGATGTTCCGCGTGGACCCGAAGACGGTCACCCGTTGGGCCAAGGCTGGCAAGCTCACGTCCATCCGCACCCTGGGTGGACACCGCCGTTACCGCGAGGCCGAGGTTCGCGCACTGCTTGCGGGAATTCCGCAGCAGCGCAGCGAGGCCTGAGACCCCGCAACAGCACCCCTGTTTTAACGGGTTTATCGGATCCCCCAATCCGATGAAACCCACATGGCTTCATACGGCCGGACCTGCCCCAACAGGTTCTCCGCCGTCGATCGCGCTGGACTCCGCCGGGTCCAGCGCGATCTTTTTTATGCCCTGACGGAGGCCTCGCAGGGAGGGTGCCATTGCACATATTAAATCGAGCGCGCGTAGGGATGCGATAAATGTGCGGCTCCCGAAAACTCATGTGGTGAGTCCCGTCACAGTTGATCACTCTTGTACATCCGGCAATGCACCCGTAAGGGGACGTGCGGCGCAGAGCGCCTCACGCGGACGGGGGATATTCCGGAGCGCCGGGCGGGGCGCGCCGAGCGGGACGGCCTCGGCAGGCGGGCGGCCCGAAGGGGCGGCGAGCGGCCGGACACGACGAAGCAGGGCCCGCATCCCCTGGGGGTGCGGGCCCTGCTGTTGATGCGATCCTGACGGGACTTGAACCCGCGACCTCCACCTTGACAGGGTGGCGAGCTAACCAACTGCTCCACAGGACCTTGGCTGCGAGTCAGACTGTACAGCAGGTCAGGCGGTGCGGTCGAACCCGATCAGGCCGGCCTACGGGGCGAGCGCGTCCACCGCCTTCACGATCCGCTTGTCGGAGACGGGGTACGCCGTCCCCAACGCGTGCGCGAAGTAGCTGACCCGCAGCTCCTCGATCATCCAGCGGATGTCGGTGACCGCCGCCGGCACCGGCCGCCCCTTCGGGAGCTGTTCCAGCAGCCAGGCGTACTCGTCCTGCATCTCGTGGACCTTCTCCATGCGCGTGGTGTCCCGCTGGACGGCCGTGGGCATCTGCTGGAGCCGCCGGTCGGCCGCCACCAGATAGCGCATCAGGTCGGGCAGCCGGCGCAGTCCCGTGAGCGTCACGAAGCCGGGCGGTACGAGGGCCGCCAGCTGCGTTTTGACGTCCTGGAGGTTGGCCACCAGGGCGAGGCTGTTCGTGGCCTTCAGGCGGCGCTCACAGGCCTGCCAGGCGGCCAGCACCTGCTGCACCTGGCCCACCGCCCGTACGGTCGTGTCCACCAGGTCGGCGCGGACGGCCTCGTAGAGCCTGCGGAAGCCCGCCTCGTCCCAGGCCGGCCCGCCGTGGTCGGCGATCAGCTTGTCGGCCGCGGCCGTCGCGCAGTCGTCGAACAGCGCCTGGATGGAGCCGTGCGGGTTGCGCGACAGGGCGAGCTTCTGCTGGTTGGTGAGGTGGTCCGAGGCGAACTTCGCCGGGTTGACCGGGATGTTCAGCAGGATCAGCCGCCGGGTGCCCAGCCACATCGCCTGCTGCTGCTCGGCCTCCGTGTCGAAGAGGCGTACGGAGACGCTCGTCCCCTCGTCCACCAGCGCCGGGTACGCCTTCACCGGCTGGCCCGCCCGCCGGGTCTCGAAGACCCGGGTCAGGGTGCCGATGGTCCAGTCGGTCAGCCCCGAGCGCTCCACGGACTCCCCGCCCGCCCGCTCGGCGGTGGCCGCGGCGGCCTTGGACAGGGCCTGGCGGGCCTTCGGCTTGAGCCGCAGGCGCAGGGCCTCCAGGTCCTTGTCTTCGGCGATCTTCTTGCGGCGCTCGTCGACGATCCGGAAGGTGACCTTGAGGTGGTCCGGGACGCGGGCGAGGTCGAAGTCCTCGGCCGAGACCGGCACCCCGACCATGCGCTGGAGTTCGCGTGCCAGGGTGACCGGCAGCGGCTCCTGCAGGGGGACCGCCGTGTCCAGGAAACGGGCCGCGAAGTTGGGCGCGGGCACGTAGTTGCGCCGGATCGGCTTGGGCAGCGAGCGGATCAGCTCCGTCACCACCTCCTCGCGCAGGCCGGGGATCTGCCAGTCGAAGCCCTCGTCGGTGACCTGGTTGAGCACCTGGAGCGGAATGTGCACGGTCACGCCGTCCGCGTCCGCGCCCGGCTCGAACTGGTAGGTCACCCGGAACTTCAGCCGGCCCTGGTGCCAGGTGTCCGGGTAGTCGGCCTTGGTGACCCCTGCCGCCTTCTCCGTCAGCAGCATCTCGCGCTCGAAGTCGAGGAGTTCGGGCTCCTCGCGCCGCTTGTGCTTCCACCAGGAGTCGAAGTGGGCCCCGGAGACCACGTGCTCGGGGATCCGCTGGTCGTAGAAGTCGAAGAGGGTCTCGTCGTCGACGACGATGTCCCGGCGCCGCGCCCGGTTCTCCAGCTCCTCCACCTCGGTGAGGAGCTTGCGGTTGTCGGCGTAGAACTTGTGGTGCGTGCGCCAGTCGCCCTCGACCAGGGCGTTGCGGATGAACAGCTCGCGCGAGACCTCGGGATCGATCCGTCCGTAGTTGATCTTCCGCTGGGCGACGATCGGCACGCCGTACAGCGTGACCTTCTCGTACGCCATCACGGCCGCCTGGTCCTTCTCCCAGTGCGGCTCGCTGTACGTGCGCTTGATCAGGTGCTGGGCGAGCGGCTCGACCCACTCCGGCTCCACCTTGGCGTTGACCCGCGCCCACAGGCGCGAGGTCTCCACCAGCTCCGCCGACATCAGGAACCTCGGCTGCTTCTTGAACAGCGCCGAGCCCGGGAAGACCGCGAACTTGGCGCCGCGGGCGCCGAGGTACTCGTTCTTGTCGGTGTCCTTCAGCCCGATGTGCGACAGCAGGCCGGCCAGCAGCGAGACGTGGACGTGCTGCTCGGGGGCGTCGGCCTCGTTGACGTGGATGCCCATCGTCTTGGCGACCGTACGCAGCTGCGAGTAGATGTCCTGCCACTCGCGGATGCGGAGGAAGTTCAGGTACTCCTGCTTGCACATCCGGCGGAAGGAGGAGGAGCCGCGCTCCTTCTGCTGCTCGCGGATGTAGCGCCACATGTTCAGGAACGACAGGAAGTCGCTGGTCTCGTCCTTGAAGCGGGCGTGGTGCTGGTCGGCCTGGGTCTGCTTGTCCGAGGGGCGCTCGCGCGGGTCCTGGATGGACAGGGCCGCCGCGATGACCATGACCTCGCGGACGCAGTTGTTCTTGGCGGCCTCGACGACCATGCGGGCCAGGCGGGGGTCGACGGGCAGCTGGGAGAGCTGGCGGCCCATCTGCGTCAGCCGCTTCTTGGGGTCCTTCTCGGACGGGTCCAGCGCGCCGAGCTCCTGGAGCAGCTGGACGCCGTCGCGGATGTTGCGGTGGTCCGGCGGGTCGATGAAGGGGAACTTCTCGATCTCGCCGAGGCCGGCCGCCGTCATCTGGAGGATCACGGAGGCGAGGTTCGTGCGCAGGATCTCCGCGTCCGTGAACTCGGGACGGGCCTTGAAGTCGTCCTCGGAGTACAGCCGGATGCAGATGCCGTCGCTGGTGCGGCCGCAGCGGCCCTTGCGCTGGTTGGCGCTGGCCTGCGAGATCCGCTCGATCGGCAGGCGCTGGACCTTGGTGCGGTGGCTGTAGCGGGAGATCCGGGCGGTGCCCGGGTCGATCACGTACTTGATGCCGGGGACGGTCAGGGAGGTCTCGGCGACGTTCGTGGCGAGGACGATCCGGCGGCCCGTGTGCTGCTGGAAGACGCGGTGCTGCTCAGCGTGCGAGAGGCGGGCGTAGAGCGGCAGTACTTCCGTGAAGCGGAGCTTCTTCTTGATCAGGGCGTCCGCCGTGTCGCGGATCTCGCGCTCGCCGGAGAGGAAGACCAGGATGTCGCCCGGCCCCTCGGCCTGGAGCTCGTCGACCGCGTCGCAGATCGCGGTGATCTGGTCGCGGTCGCTGTCGTCCCCCCCCTCTTCGAGGAGCGGGCGGTAGCGGACCTCCACCGGGTAGGTGCGCCCGCTGACCTCGACGATCGGGGCGTCCCCGAAGTGCCGGGAGAAGCGCTCCGGGTCGATGGTCGCCGAGGTGATCACGACCTTCAGGTCGGGGCGCTTCGGCAGCAGCTGGGACAGGTAGCCCAGCAGGAAGTCGATGTTCAGGGACCGCTCGTGGGCCTCGTCGATGATGATCGTGTCGTACGCGCGCAGCTCGCGGTCCGTCTGGATCTCGGCGAGCAGGATGCCGTCGGTCATCAGCTTCACGAAGGTCGCGTCCTGGTCCACCTGGTCGGTGAAGCGGACCTTCCAGCCGACCGTCTGGCCGATCTCGGACTTCAGCTCCTCGGCGATGCGCTCCGCGACGGTGCGGGCGGCGATCCGGCGGGGCTGGGTGTGCCCGATCATCCCCCGGACGCCGCGGCCCAGCTCCATGCAGATCTTGGGGATCTGCGTGGTCTTGCCGGAGCCGGTCTCGCCCGCGACGATCACGACCTGGTGGTCGCGTATCGCCTCGGCGATCTCGTCCTTCTTCTGGCTGACGGGCAGGTTCTCGGGATACGTGACCTCCGGCATCCGCGAGGCACGGCCGGCCAGTCGCGCGGCGGCCTTCTCGGCCTCCGCGGCGATCTCGTCGAGCACGGCCTGCTTGGCCTCGGGCTTGCGGATGCGGCGGGCGCCTTCGAGGCGGCGGCCGAGGCGGTGCGCGTCGCGGAGGGAGATCTCACCGAGAAGCGTCTGCAGGGCGGCGAAGGAAGTAGACATACCTGGTCGAGGATCTCACCTGGTCCCGCCGGGTGGCGAACGCATTTGTCGGGGGGACCCGTACCATTTCGGGACGAGTCCCCCCGACCCCTTCCGTGAGAGGCCCCACGTATGCCGAGCAGGTCGCACCGCGGCGTGTGGGGGCTGCTCGTGGCCGCCGTACTGGCCGTGCTCTGCGTCTGCGGCCCACTGCCTCCCGTCCCGGCGTCGACCGCCCCGGGCACCCACGCCGTGGCCGCCGGGGCGGCGCGGGCGGACGGCCCGGCCCGTGCGGGCACCGCCGGCGGCGCCACCGGCGCGCGGGCGGGCGGCCAGGCGGGCGAGGCCCAGGGCGGGAGCGGGCGGTGCGCTCCGGCGCAGGGGCCGGACGGGACGCCCGGTGTGCCCGCGCGGGCCGGATCGCACGCGGAGCACTGCCTCGCGGCCGCGAGCCGGCCGGTGCCCTGGGGCGGCACGGGGCCCGGAGCGGCGCCCCGCGCGCCGGCGCCCGTACGCGCGCCGGGAGGGCCTGCCCCGGGGCCCGTGGAGCTGTCCGTGATGCGGGTGTAGGAGGGCCGGTCGCACGTCCGCCGGTCCGATCCACCACCCGTAGCTCTGGAGCACCCGTATGCCCACTTCCACCCGTGCGTCCTCTTCCGCCCGTGCTTCCGCCCGGCGCAAGCCGCTGTTGATCTGCGCCGCGGTCGCCCTCACCGCCGCCGCCCTCGGGCTCGTGTCCTGGCAGGCCGCCGACTCCGACTCCGGGGACACTCCCGCCCGGCCCGCGGCCGCGTCCGCGCCCCGGACCGCCGAGTCCCCGCTCACGAAACTCGCCCGGCGCGAAGCCGGGGACAAGCTCGCCGTCGGGCGGCCCGACGCCCCCGTCGTGCTGATCGCGTACTCCGACTTCAAGTGCGGCTACTGCGGCAAGTTCGCCCGCGACACGGAACCCGAACTGATGAGGAAGTACGTCGCCGACGGCACCCTGCGCATCGAGTGGCGCAACTTCCCGATCTTCGGCGCGGAGTCCGAGGCCGCGGCCCGGGCCGCCTGGGCGGCAGGGCAGCAGGACCGCTTCGCACAGTTCCACGCCGCCGCCTACGCCGAGGGCGCCAAGCAGAAGGGCTTCGGCGAGGCGCGGCTGGTGGAGCTCGCCCAGGAGGCGGGCGTCCCGGACCTGGAGCGCTTCAAGAAGGACCTGGCGGGCGGGGAGGCCGCTGCCGCCCTGGCCAAGGACCAGGAGGAGGGGTACGGCATCGGCGTCAGCTCCACCCCGTCCTTCCTGGTCAACGGACGGCCCCTCGCGGGCGCCCAGCCGCTCGGCGCCTTCGAGGCCGCGATCGCCGCGGCGAAGGCGCAGGCCGGCAAGTGAGCGACATCGGGTACCTGGCCGCCCTGCTGGGCGGCCTCCTCGCCCTGCTCAGCCCGTGCAGCGCGCTGCTGCTGCCGGCCTTCTTCGCGTACTCGATCGACTCCGCCTCGCGGCTGCTCGCGCGGACCGGGATCTTCTACGCCGGCCTCGCGAGCACCCTCGTACCGCTGGGCGCGGCCGGCTCGTACGCCGGCCGGTTCTTCCACGGCCACCGCGACGCGCTGGTGACCGGCGGCGGGTGGCTGATCATCGGGCTCGGGCTCGGGCAGATCCTGGGCCTCGGCTTCGCCCCGAAGCGGCTCGCGCAGGTGTCGGGGCGGATCCGGCCGACCACCGCCCTGTCGGTGTACGCGCTCGGCGCGGTCTACGGGCTGGCCGGTTTCTGCGCCGGACCGATCCTGGGCAGCGTCCTGACGGTGGCGGCGGTCAGCGGCAGCCCGGTCTACGGGGGCCTGCTGCTGGCGGTGTACGCGCTCGGCATGGCGGTGCCGCTGTTCGTGCTGGCGCTGCTGTGGGAGCGGTTCGACCTGGGGCGCCGGCGCTGGCTGCGCGGGCGGGCCGTCCGGGTGGGCCGCTTCGGGCTGCACACCACCTCGCTGCTGTCCGGGCTGTTCTTCATCACCCTGGGCGCGCTGTTCCTCGCGTACGACGGGGCGAGTGCGCTGCCGGGGCTGCTCGACGTGGACGAGTCCTTCGCGGTGGAGCAGCGGGTCCGGGCGGTCGCGGAGGCCGTCCCGGACCCGGTCCTGCTCGGGCTGGTCGCCGTCGGGGCGCTGGTCGCGGGCCTGGCGCGGTGGCGGCGCGCGGGCCGGGAGACGGCGGAGAGGGAGACGGCAGGGAGGGAGTAACGCGGAAGGCCCCGTCCGGAGACGGGGCCTTCCTGTGGTGGCTGGGGCCGGGGTCGAACCGGCGACCTATCGCTTTTCAGGCGATCGCTCGTACCAACTGAGCTACCCAGCCACGAGACCGCTTCCGGCCTCAGCGATCCTGACGGGACTTGAACCCGCGACCTCCACCTTGACAGGGTGGCGAGCTAACCAACTGCTCCACAGGACCTTGCAGTGTGCGAGACAAGTCTTGCACACGGTAATGCGTACCCCCAACGGGATTCGAACCCGTGCTACCGCCTTGAAAGGGCGGCGTCCTGGGCCACTAGACGATGAGGGCTAAAGGCCCGCCTGGGCGCTTTCCAGCGCGTCGGGGACGTGAGAAGCATATGGGATGCGGGGAGGTATCGCCAAAACGGTTAGCCCCGGAGGGACAATGACCGCGTGCTGGAGATGACGCGCGAGGAGTTCGAGGAGCTCGTCGCAGAGGCCCTGGACCGCATTCCGCCGGAGCTGACGCGGCTGATGGACAACGTGGCGGTGTTCGTCGAGGACGAGCCTCCCGCCGAGGTTCCCGATCTCCTCGGGCTCTACGAGGGGACCCCGCTGACCGACCGCGGCGAGTGGTACGCCGGGGTGCTGCCGGACCGGATCACGATCTACCGGAACCCCACCTTGCGGATGTGCGAGGACCGGGAGAGCGTGATCGTGGAGACGGAGGTCACCGTGGTGCACGAGATCGCCCACCACTTCGGGATCGACGACGACCGGCTACACGCCCTGGGCTACGGATGACCCGGCCGGCGCCGGAGGCCGAGGCGATCGACCCGGACGTCGACCTCCATGTGCCCGAGCAGCGGACGGAGCCGCTGGGCCGGGTCCTCGCGGCGGTGGCGGCGGGCGGGATGCTGGGGGCGGCCGCCCGGTACGGGCTGGCGCTGCTGTGGCCGGCCGGGCCCGGGGCCTTCCCCTGGGCGACCTTCTGGACCAACACCTCGGGCTGCGCGCTGATCGGGGTCCTGATGGTGCTGATCAGCGAGGGCGGCCGGGCGGCTCCGCATCCGCTGGTCCGGCCCTTCGCCGGGGTCGGGGTGCTCGGGGGCTTCACCACCTTCTCGACCTACGCCGCGGACTTCTCGCGGCTGCTGGACGCGGGGGAGGCGGAGCGTGCGCTGGCGTACGCCGGGGTCACGGTGGTGGCGGCCCTGGGCGCGGTGTGGGCGGCGGCCTCGGCGACCCGGCTCGCGGTGCGGGGGCGCGGGTGACCTGGCTGCTGGTGCTGGCGGGCGCGGCCGTGGGGGCGCCGCTGCGCTACCTGGCGGACCGGGCGGTGCAGGAGCGGCACGATTCGGTCTTCCCGTGGGGGACCTTCGCGGTGAACGCCGCGGCCTGCCTGGCCCTCGGGCTGCTGACGGGCGCGGTGCTGGCCGGTTCGGCCTCCTCGCGGTGGCACCTGCTGCTCGGGACCGGGCTGTGCGGGGCGCTCAGTACGTACTCCACGTTCTCGTACGAGACGCTGCGGCTGGCGGAGCGCGGCTGGAGGTTCCTCGCGGCGGCCAATGTGGCGGCGTCGGTGCTGGCCGGGCTGGGGGCGGTGACCCTCGGGTCACAGGTGGGCCGGCAGCTGTTCGGCTGAGGGCGGCCGGGGGCGCGCGGGGGAAGCGCGGGGGCGTCCGGGGGCGTCCGGGGCGCGGGGCGTGCAGGAGCGTCCGGGGTTTCGCCGGGGGCGTGTCTCTTACGGGTCAAAGGGAGTTGGGCACATTGACCCGCTCACCGCGGACCCTGCCTGCCCTCCGGAGGTGCCCCGTGCGCCAGTTGTCCGCTTCCCTGCGACTGGCCGTCACCGCGCTCGCGGTCGCGGCCTCGGCGGGCTGCATGAGCGTCGGGGAGGATGCCGCGCAGCCCGGGCCCTCCTCCTCGGCCGGCGGCAAGAGCGCCGCGGGGGCGGCCGGGGGTTCCGCCTCCGGGCGGGGCTCGGGGATCCACGGCAACGGCCACGGCTCGAAGGCCGGTTCGGGGGCCGAGGCGGGCAAGCCCGGGGAGGCCGGCAAGGCGGCCGGCGCGAGCGGAGCCTCCCCGAGCCCGGGCGCGCCCGCCGGCCGCCCCGGGGCCTCGCCCTCGCCCGGCCCGGGTGGCGGGTCCGGCGGGCAGGGGCCCCAGCAGCCCTCCACGGGAGGATCCGGAGCAGGAGGTTCCGGTAGTTCCGGAGGAGGGGCCACCGGCCCGTCTCCGCAGCCGCCCACGCCCGAGCCGCCCGTGACTTCCCCCACTCCTTCCCCGACGCCGCCCGCGCAGCCGGACCCGAGCGTCTCGCCCACCGGGTAGCCGGCGGCGTGGGCCGCGGGTCCCCGCCTGTGCTGCACCGGCGCGATCTGTGCAGGTCAGGGCGGGTATAGGCCGGGCGACTTGCCAGACCCCCGGGAGGGTGCGTATGGTTATAGATCGTTTGATCCCATTGCCCGGCGCCGAATCCGAAGAGCGCCGTGTGGCGCGTACTCTCCCTAGCCGTGGCTGACCGCATTGAGGCGGTCGATTTGCGATTCACGGAGTTTGGGCGCGTGCCGAGACTCCGGAAGGTTTCGCATTTCGCATGTCCATTTCCAGTTCTGACCGTGCCGTCATGCCCGAGAACGACTCGAACGAGATCGTCGACGCCGTCGAGGCCCTTGTGGTCACCGAGGCCATCGAGGCCGCCGAGGCGGACGAGATCATCGAGGCTCTTGAGGCCGACGTGACGACCGACCAGTCCATCGACGACGAGGCCGACGCCGAGCCCACCGTCACCTTCGCGGACCTCGGTCTGCCCGAGGGTGTCGTGCGCAAGCTCGCGCAGAACGGTGTCACCACCCCGTTCCCGATCCAGGCCGCGACCATCCCGGACGCCCTGGCCGGCAAGGACATCCTCGGCCGCGGCCGCACCGGCTCCGGCAAGACCCTCTCCTTCGGTCTGCCGACCCTGGCCTCGCTGGCCGGCGGCCACACCGAGAAGAAGAAGCCCCGCGCGATCATCCTCACGCCGACCCGTGAGCTCGCGATGCAGGTCGCGGACGCCCTCCAGCCTTACGGCGACGTGCTCGGCCTGAAGATGAAGGTCGTCTGCGGCGGCACCTCCATGAGCAACCAGATCTACGCCCTGGAGCGCGGTGTCGACGTCCTCGTCGCCACCCCGGGCCGTCTGCGCGACATCATCAACCGCGGCGCCTGCTCCCTGGAGAACGTCAAGATCGCCGTCCTCGACGAGGCCGACCAGATGGCCGACCTGGGCTTCCTGCCCGAGGTCACCGAGCTGCTCGACCAGATCCCCGGCGGCGGCCAGCGCATGCTCTTCTCCGCCACCATGGAGAACGAGATCGGCACCCTGGTCAAGCGCTACCTGTCCAACCCCGTCACGCACGAGGTCGACAGCGCGCAGGGCAACGTCACGACCATGACGCACCACGTCCTCGTCGTGAAGCCGAAGGACAAGGCGCCGGTCACGGCCGCCATCGCCGCCCGCAAGGGCCGCACCATCATCTTCGTCCGCACCCAGCTGGGCGCCGACCGCATCGCCGAGCAGCTCGTCGAGTCCGGCGTGAAGGCCGACGCGCTCCACGGCGGCATGACGCAGGGCGCCCGTACCCGCGTCCTCGCCGACTTCAAGGACGGCTACGTCAACGCGCTCGTCGCCACCGACGTCGCCGCCCGCGGCATCCACGTCGACGGCATCGACCTGGTCCTCAACGTCGACCCCGCCGGCGACCACAAGGACTACCTGCACCGCTCGGGCCGTACCGCCCGCGCCGGCAAGTCGGGCGTCGTGGTCTCCCTGGCCCTGCCGCACCAGCGCCGCCAGATCTTCCGCCTGATGGAGGACGCGGGCGTCGACGCCTCGCGCCACATCGTCCAGGGCGCCGGCGCCTTCGACCCGGAGGTCGCCGAGATCACCGGTGCCCGGTCGCTGACCGAGGTCCAGGCCGACTCCGCGAGCAACGCCGCGAAGCAGGCGGAGCGCGAGGTCGCCGACCTGACCAAGCAGCTGGAGCGCCTGACGCGCCGTGCCGCCGAGCTGCGCGAGGAGGCCGACCGCCTCGTCGCCCGCTCCGCCCGCGAGCGCGGCGAGGACCCGGAGGCCGCGGTGGCCGAGGCGACCGAGGCCGCTGAGGCCGAGGTCGCGGCCCAGGCCGCCGCCGCGCCGGTCGCGGAGGAGCGCCCGTCCTTCCAGGCGCGCGACGAC
This sequence comes from Streptomyces sp. NPDC044571, assembly GCF_040647115.1. NCBI lineage: Bacteria > Bacillati > Actinomycetota > Actinomycetes > Kitasatosporales > Streptomycetaceae > Streptomyces > Streptomyces sp. NPDC044571. The sequence goes on along the minus strand of NZ_JBEZBN010000016.1, from coordinate 44,571 downwards.
CGCGGTGGCTACGAGCGCCGTGACAACCGCCGCGACGACCGCGGTGACCGCGGTGACCGTGGTGGCTTCCGCCGCGACGACAACCGTGACAACCGCGGTGGCGGCTTCCGCCGTGACGACCGTCCGTCGGGCGGCTTCAACCGCGATGACCGCGGTGGTGACCGTGGCGGCTTCCGTCGCGACGACCGTCCGTCGGGTGGCTTCCGCCGCGACGACAACCGTGACAACCGCGGTGGCGGCTTCCGCCGTGACGACCGTCCCTCGGGCGGCTTCAACCGTGACGACCGCGGTGGTGACCGTGGCGGCTTCCGTCGCGACGACCGTCCGTCGGGTGGCTTCCGCCGCGACGACAACCGTGACAACCGCGGTGGCGGCTTC
>NZ_JBEZBN010000016.1:0-44094 GCF_040647115.1 Streptomyces sp. NPDC044571 | reverse complement strand
CCGCCGTGACGACCGTCCCTCGGGCGGCTTCAACCGTGACGACCGCGGTGGTGACCGTGGCGGCTTCCGCCGTGACGACCGTCCGTCGGGTGGCTTCAACCGTGACGACCGCGGTGGTGACCGTGGCGGCTTCCGCCGTGACGACCGCCCCTCCGGCGGCTTCCGCTCCGGTGGCGCGGGTGAGCGCCCGTACGGCCGCCGCGACGACAACCGCCCCTCCGGTTCCTCCGGCTCCTTCGGCGGTCGCCGCGACGACAAGCCCCGCTGGAAGCGCAACGGCTGATTCCCAGCCCTGAGCTGACGGTCCGCAAGGCCTGAAAGGGCCCGTCCGACACCTCGTGTCGGACGGGCCCTTTTGCGCTGTCCGGGCACCCTCCACCGGGCGATGTCAGCGGATGACCGGGCCGGTAGGTCGATACTCGATCGGCTGACCGGTGGTCTCCGGCTATGCTCTGGGGTGAGCACGTGAGGGCCATTAGCTCAATTGGCAGAGCAGCGGACTTTTAATCCGTTGGTTGTCGGTTCGAGTCCGACATGGCCTACCGCTCACAGGGGAGGGATACCCCCTCTGACCTGGCACTGAGCGCCCCACCCGGTTTTGTCCGGGTGGGGCGCTCAGCCGTTTCCAGGCCCGTGGGTGAGCGATGTGTGAGCGGACGGCCCGGGACGGGGCGCCATCCAGGGCTATTGCGCGGGTTCTTCTGGGACAGGGGACGCTTCCAGCGCCTCCTGGATGGCTGCTACAGCGTCCGTGAGCCGGCGGTAGACCTGCGTCGAGCGACCCGTGCGCTTCAGACCGTGCTGCAACGGATCGCGCATGTGCTTCTCGCGGACGACGAAGTCCGCGTATGCGGTCGCGCAGGACAGGTAGACCACGTGAGGGATCTGCATCGGGAGCTGGCCGAGGAGCCTGCGGCTGGGGTCTCCGCCGAGTTGCTCCAGCAGTGGGGTCTCAAGGAACTGGTCCGAGCCATCGGAGAGGCTCCGGCCGTCGGCCTCTTCCGGCAGATGTTGCACAGCCGGCACCTCAACAAGGGCACGACAGGGCGACGGAATGACCTCACCGACACGACCCCCGCCGGACGGGCGTACGGACATTTGGAAGGCGTGTTGGTCGTGCTCCCGTACGGCAGGTCATGCGCGAGCTTGACCCACTGCGCCGAGGAGTGAGCCGGCGGCGGCGCCACTGCGGCATGCCGGGTTCTCGGCTGCTGTTGTGGTGCGGAACGGGGGTGGGCTGACCTGCTCCGGCGCCAGAGCGCAGACGAACAGCAAGGCCAGGACCGTAATGGCGAACAGCAGCGCGTAGGTGGTCACGCCGACTGCGGAGGTGAGCAGATCGAGGAAGAACCGCGCGATGAACAGGTTCGCGGTGAGGTTCGTCAGCAGCATCGCCGAGGCACCGGCCCCTCGGAGATCGTCCGGGAACCTCTCGGCGGCGAAGATCCATACGAGGGCGCCGAACCCGGTGTTGAAGCCGATCGTGAAGAGCTCGCCGGCGGCGTGGCGGCTCGTACGCGGCGAGACTGCTGCATCGCCACTGCGCGCTCATTCCAGGCCGGTGGCTTCGAGGTGGGCAAGGAAGGCTGCGATAAGCCGGGGCCGTGTCACTTCGGGGACAGTGGCGTCAGGCAGATCCTCTTCCAGCCCCCACGCGGTGTTGAACGTCATCGCCACACCTTCCGGGACGACGTGCTCCCGGAGCCAGCCCACGAAGTTCGCAGCCGTCTGGGCGGTGGAGTCGAGGATCGAGATGCCTTCCGGCTGGACCCGTGCGTACCCTTCGAGCTCTTCACCGTCGAGGGTGATGCCGTAATGCATGGCCGAACCTCGGATCTGCCCGCCCTCCTGGATCCGGATGAACTCGTCCGGATCGCGCTCCAGGAGCCTGGCCTTCAGGCTGTCGTACGTCAGCCCCCAGGTCTGCCCCTCTATGGGGGTGAAGACGTACATAGTGCGCAGTTCGGCGAACTGGGACGCGTCCACGGGTGTACTCCTTGGCGGTGCAGGGTGGGTCAGGGAACGTAGCGGGCATAGCCCTTGACGCCGTATGCCGCCATCATCACGCGCCAGTAGGCGACGGAGTCGGGATTGTTGGTGACCGTTTCCACTCCGCGCATCTCGGTGTTGCGGGGGTCGTTCAGTGCGGCGGCGTACTTCTGCAGCTCGTTCCGGTCGGGGTCGAAGAGGAACTCCTTCTTGCCCGTCTGGTGATTGGCGCGGAGCTCTTCCAGTGAGCGGTAGCACTTCTTGCCCGGGTTGTTGACGTACTTGGCCTCGACGGCCATCCCGTCGCTGTCGCGGAAGCCGTCGACCATCAGGGTGGTGCCCTTGCCGGTGCCCGGGGCGATGGGGACTTCGTACTCGGGATAGCCGGCCACACGCAGTTGATAGGCGACCTCGGCGGGCCTGCCGCCCGAGACGTCGCCCGCACGCAGCGAGTTCAGCCAGGTCTGGAAGTTCTGCTGCTGCGGTGGCGTGAGGGGAGGGAACCGCGGGTTGGGCGGCGCCGGTGGCGCTATCGGCTGGACCCGCGGCCCGTTCGCGGGGCGGTACGCCACCGGGACCAGGAGCGGCGCACGGACCAGGGGCGCCAGGAAGGGCGGCAGCGATGGCAGGAAGCCGCCGCTGTCGGGCTGGGGCATGGGGACGCGAGCCTGGGAGCTGTCCATGGCGGGCGGGATCTTGCCCAGGCTCGCGATGCGCATGTCGCCGGAGACCAGCTCGTGTAGCCCGCCGTCGTGGCCGTCGCCGCCAAAGCGGGCGCGGTCCCAGGGGAGCAAGGTGTCACCCGTGATGGGGTTCGACTCTTCGGGGATGCGCTTCGATGCCGTTTCGACGTGGTCCGCGTACGCCTCGCAGGCGTTGGCGATCATGCGGCAGGCGGTGGGGAGGTTCGCCATCAGGGTCTCTTCGCCACCCACTTCGCTGGGTGGCGGCGTCTTTCCCACGAACAGGTTGAAGAACTGCTCCACCGCGGTCGCCGTCTCGCCCTGTTGGTTGGCGGTCGCGGTTTCCCATGCTGTCCCGGAGTCCCAGTAGGCGTCTTCGAGGATCTACTGCGTCCAAGCGAGCGCGAAGAGGCCTGGTCAGTACTGTCGAATACGTGAGCGATGCGTGAGCGGATGTGCTGGCACGGCCCGGTGCGGCATGGATCAACCGACACAGTGCAGCTCGCTGACCAGGAGTTTCCGGACCTCGGCGGATCGACCCGGATGGCCCAGCAGGATCTTGCGGGGACTTTTAATCCGTTGGTTGTCGGTTCGAGCCCGACATGGCCTACGGCTTGGGGCGCCCCGCCTGGTTTCGGCCAGACGGGGCGCCCCGTTGTGTGTCAGGACCAGCCCGGATCGAGGGGCGTTGCGATCGACCAGCCCGGATCCTGGGGGGCTGCCGTGGCCGAGGGAGCGACGGCCAGGACGGGGATCAGGGCGGCGGCGGTGAGGGCGATCAGGGTGGCGAGCGTGCGGCGCATGGTGGGATGCCTCTTGTCGAGCCGGGAGGGGGCGGTTGGCCGGATCCGTCGTCCCGGCGTGCCGCCATCGTGCCGAGGCCGGCAGCGCCCTGTCGCCCGTTTCCGCTGGCACAAAGCGCTTTGACACAACCGTGCCAGCCGGCCGGCCCGCCCCCGGGTGTGCGCGTGATCTGACGGAATGTGCGCCTCGGGTGGCCGGTATGGACGGTCCTCGGTGCATCATCGGATCCAGGAGGGGCCGCGCGGACTCCGGGCTACCCGGTGCCCTCCTGCCGCCAGCGTTGTCGGTTCCGCCACAGCAGTGCCGGCGTTCCGAACCGCGAGCTGGGGGGCTCTCCTTGTTGGTTTCACTGGGGCTGACCGAGCGTTCCGATGCGCTCTACCGCCTGATACTCAAGCGGCCGGAGCTCGCCGTCGGCGAGGTCGCCGCCGAGCTCGCACGGTCCGAGGACGACGTACGCGCGGACCTGGAGGAGCTCACCCGCCTCTCGCTCCTCGCGCCGTCCTGGCGGGCCGACGGGCGGCTGCGGGTGGTGAACCCGAAGGCCGCCCTCGATTCGCTGCTCGCCCACCAGCAGGCGGAGATCGCCCAGCGGCACCGCGCGCTCGCCCAGAGCCAGGCCGCGGCGAGCGCGCTGCTGTCGCAGTACGCCGAGCTGCATCCGGCCCAGCCCGCGCACGAGGCCGAACGGTTCCTCGGTGTGGAGGCGGTCCGGGCCAAGCTGAGCGAGCTGTCCACACGGACCCGGCAGGAGTCCATCAGCTTCCATCCCGGCGGCCCCGTGCCCGCCGCGCAGTTCAAGGCCAGCGAGCCGCTGACCGAGGACCTCATCGCGCGCGGCGTGAAGATCCGCACCGTCTACCAGGACGCCATCCGCAACGACCCGGCGAGCCTGGAGCACGCGCGCTGGCTGACCGAGCGCGGCGGCGAGGTGCGCACCGTTCCCTCCCTGCCGATGCGGATGGTCATCGCCGACCGGGAGTTCGCGCTGCTGCCGATCGATCCGGCGGACAGCGCCCTGGGGGCGGTGCTGCTGCGCGAGCCGGGAGCCGTCGCGGCGTTCTGCGCGTTGTTCGAGTCGGTGTGGGAGACGGCCGCGCCCTTCGGCGAGCCGCCGCGGCGCAGCCTGGACGACCCCGGCTCGCAGCCGCGCGAGCTGCTGCGGCTGCTGGCCCAGGGCTACACGGACGAGGCCGCCGCCCGCCGGCTGGGGATCTCCCTGCGCAGCGAGCGGCGGCTCATCTCGGAGCTGATGGAGAAGCTGGACGCGCAGAGCCGCTTCCAGCTCGGGCAGCGGGCCGTGGAGCAGGGACTGCTCTAGGCCGTCTCCGCCACCTGCGCCTCAGCAGCCGCAGGTGGCGCCCGCCCGCGTCGGGGCGGTCAGCGGGTCCGGGGCGGACTGGCGGGTTCCGGCGGTGTCCTCGACCGGGAAGCCCTCCCGGGACCAGTACTCGAAGCCGCCCAGCATCTCCTTGACCCGGTAGCCGGCGGCGGCGAACTCGTAGGCGGCGCGCGTCGCGCCGTTGCAGCCGGGGCCCCAGCAGTAGGTGACCACCATGCTGCCCGGCGGCACCAGCGCGGCGGCGCGGTCCGCGATCTCGTCGGTGGGCAGGTGCAGCGCGCCGGGGATGTGGCCCTGCTCCCAGGCTTCGGTGCTGCGGCTGTCGACGAGGACGAAGCCGCCCGCGCCGGATTCGACGTCCGCGTGCACATCGGAGACGTCGGCCTCGAAGGTGAAGCGGCGGTGGAAGTGCGCGGCGGCCGTGGCCGGGTCAGCGGCCGGGACGCGCAGCACCTTCGAGGACACGGCCGGAGCGGTCTGCGTGGTCTGTGCGGTCATGGGTGGGCTCCTGGGGGAGAGGGCGGCGCAGGGCCGCGAGGGCGATGAGGCAGTAGAGGGCCGCGGTGGCGGCCCCGGGGCCGATGAGCAGGGCGGCCAGGCCCAGGTGGGCGGCCTGGCCGAGGGCGAGGGCGGCGAGGGCGATCAGGGCGGCGGCCAGGACGCCGCCGCGCCGGGCGCGGCCGGTCAGTGCGGTCCAGCGGACCGCCGTGGCCTGGAGGTTGGTACGGCAGTACGTCCAGCAGAGCGCGGCCGATCCGAGGCCGAGGGCCGCTGCGGCGGGCCCCGGCGCCGTCCCGGGCCCGGCCGGCGGCCGCAGGAGTACGGCGTACAGGGCGGCCGCCAGCGCGAGGCCCAGCAGGGTCCCGCCCACGGCACGTCCCGTCGGGCGGCCGGGCCCCGGGGCGGACGGGAAGGCACCGGCTGCGCCGCGCCGCCGGCGAAGCGCCGGGACCGCCCCTTCGAGGCCGACCCAGCCGAACAGCAGGGGGATCACGACCCAGCCGCCGCCCCCGGAGTCGGGCACCGGCCCGCCGAGCGCCTGCCAGGCGACGGCCAGCGCCAGGACGGCGGCCGGCCGCAGCCGTCCGGCGGCCGGGGACAGCCCGCGCGGGGACAGCCAGGCCGCCCCGGCGGCGGTGACGACGATCCCGGCGGCCAGGGCGCAGGAGCGCCAGCCGGAATCCCCGGACCCGAGGGCGTACCCCGCGGCTCCGAGGGCCACGGCCGCCTGGCCGGTGGCGAAGCCGCCGAAGTAGAGCGCGGTGACGATCCGGGCCGGTCCCGGGCCGAGCCGGTCCCGTACGAAGGCCACCGGTCCGCGGGCCCGCGTACCGCCCGCGGCGGCGACGAGCAGGCACCAGCCGGCCAGGACGCCCGCCAGTGCGGCGCCCGCCACCGGGCTCGGGGCCAGGGCGGCCGGGAGCAGCAGGGCTCCCGCCCCGAGCACCGCACCGAGGGTCCTGGCCGCGGCGCCGGACCAGGTGTCCTCAGCGGTCACGACAACTCGTGGAAGTACAGCGGGGTCGAGCCGGGCAGCGTGGTGCCCTCCGCCAGCAGCGTCCCCTCCACGGCGGCCCAGGCGGGCATCCGCGTCGCCAGGTCCACCGGCAGGCCGAGGTGCCCGGCGAGGAAGGCGGACCAGCCCGGCATCAGCGGGGCCGCCGTCACCGCGACCGCGGCCAGCAGCTCCGCGTGCGCGGCCAGCCGCCCGGCGTACTCCGGGCGCGGGCCGGCGGCCCGCATCAGCGACAGCTCGCGCAGGTCGGCCTCGGCCCGCTCGATCACCGACGCGAGGACGTCGGCGGCGCGCTGCGGGGAGAAGGCCTCGGCGCCGAGGGCGGCGGCGATCTGCCCGGGCAGCGCGGCCCGTTCGGCGGCCAGCGGGCCGTCCGCGGGCCCGGCGGCCGGGACGACGGAGTCGAAGTCCTGGGCGAGCAGGTCCAGTACGGTGTCGGTCCACCGCTCCAGGCCGCCGGCGAGCACGGTGGAGAGGGTGTCGGCGAACTCCTTCATGGAGAAGTTGTTCTGCGCCCGCTCCGGGCCGGTCAGGCACAGGTGGAAGCGCAGGGCGTCCGCGTTGACCCGGCGCAGGAACTCGCCGCCCCAGATGGCGTGTCCGCGGCTGGTGGAGAACTTGTCACCCTCCAGCCGGTAGAACTCGTTGATCACCACCTGTGCGGGCAGGGTCAGCTCGCCCTGGGCGAGCAGCAGGGCCGGCCACAGCACGGCGTGCGAGAACGAGCAGTCGAAGCCGATGAAGTTGACGATCCGGGTCTCGGGGTCGGTCCACAGCTTCTCCCACGCCGAGCGGTCGCCGCCTGCCTCGGCGAGGCGCGCGGTGGCCGCGGCGTAGCCCCAGATGCCGCTGAACCAGGTGTCGAGGATGTGCCCCTCCCACCCGGGCAGCGGGACCGGGATGCCGTAGTCCGCCTCGCGGCTGATGGCCGTGTCGGGCAGGTCCCGCTCGAACAGGCCGTCCAGGTAGGAGATCAGCCGCGGCCGCCACTCCGCCGCGGCCTGGGCGTCGGCGTAGTACGCCTGGAGGCGCTCGCGCCAGCGCTCCAGCGGGAAGACGATGCGGCGCATGGTCTGCGTCTCGGGGACGTTCCAGCAGGCGGTGCACTTCGGGGCGGCGAGCCCGGCCGGGTCCTGCGGCAGACCGCAGGCCTCGCAGTACACCCCGTCGGAGGGCTCGGCGCAGAACTGGCACTCGCCGCGCACCTCGGCCTCGTACAGGTACCGGTCGCAGGGCGCGCAGTGGAAGACGGGCAGCTCCTGGACCTCCAGGGCGCCGGACTCCCACAGTTCGAGGAAGAAGCGCTGCACGAACTCGGTGTGCGTGGTGTCCGTCAGCGGGCGGGTGAACCAGTCGTGGTGCATGGCGCCCAGGGAGAGGGTCTCCTCCATGCGGTCGCCGAACAGCTTCGCGGTCGGGTACGCGGTGGAGCCGATCTCGGCGGCCCGGCGCGGTACGTAGCAGGAGTGTTCGTCCGAGTAGCCGACGTAGTGCACGTCGTGGCCCCGCTGGCGCAGGTGGCGGCTGAGCACGTCGGCGCCGAGGAAGGGGCCGGAGAGGTGGCCCAGGTGCAGGTCGCCGTTGGGGTTCGGCGGGGCGCTGGTGACGACGTAGGAGGTCATGAGGCGTGGGTTCCTTCGGGGAGGATCAGGGAGGAGGAGTCGAGGGCCGCCGTGTCGAGCGGCGGCAGGGCGGCGGAGGCGGCGGCGACCACCCGGCTGCGCGGCGGCAGGTCGTCGAGGACCACCGAGTGCGCGCCGATGCGGGAGTCGGCGCCGATGGTGACCGGGCCGAGCACGCTCGCTCCGGTGCCGATGACCACGCGGTCGCCGACCACGGGGTGGCGGCGGGAGCCGGAGGGGCGGCGCAGGTCCTTCCACCAGCCGACCGAGCCGAGCGTGACCTGGTGGTACAGCATCACGTCGTCGCCGATCCGGACGGTCTCCCCGATGACGACGGCCGTGCCGTGGTCGATGAAGAAGCGGCGGCCGATCCGCGCGCCGGGGTGGATCTCGATCCCGGAGACGGCGCGGGCCAGCAGGGACAGGGCGCGGGCGGAGACCCGGTGGCCGCGGCCCCACAGCCAGTGCGCGATCCGGTAGGTCCACAGGGCGTGGATGTGCGGGTAGAGCAGCACCTCGGCGCGCGAGCGGGCGGCCGGGTCCTTGTCGAGGACGGTTCGGACGTCCTCGCGCAGGACCTCCCGGAGGGGGCGCCTGGCCTCGGCCGGCACGCCCTGGTCCGGGTCCGTCTCACATGTGGTCATAGGGGGCCTCCGGGCGGATCGGGCGGCCCGCGAGGAACCGCTGCGGGCGGTAGGGCTCCAGCAGCTCCTGAACGGCCTTGCCGGGGACGGCTCCGCCCTCGACGATCTCCTTCGCGGCGAGTTCGGCGACGGCGGGAGCCAGCTTGAAGCCGCCTCCGCTGAAGCCCAGCGCGAGGTAGAGCCCGTCGGGGCCGGCCGCGCCGACGACCGGGCGCTTGTCGGGGGTGTAGCCGTCGAGGCCGGAGCGGGTGCCCGCGAGCGGGGCGGTGGCGGCGGCGGGGACCCGGTGGGCGATGGCGGCGATCGCGGACTCCAGCTCGGCTTCGGTCAGCGGCTCCACGTCGCGGCCGAGTTCGGTGTCGGGCTTGCTGGGGACGCCGAAGTAGAAGCGGTCCAGGCCGTCGGGCCGGAAGTAGCTGCCGGTGGTGTCGTCGATGCAGGTCGGTACGGAGGCCGCCGACCCGCGCCGTCCGGCACCCGGCAGTTCGGCCTGGGCGAGGCCGATCCGGCGGGCGGTGACGGGGATGTGGATGCCGAGGTGCTCGGCGGGCGCGGAGCCCCAGGCTCCACCGGCCAGGACCACCAGCGGGGCGTCGATCCGGCCGATGGAGGTCAGGACACCGGTGACGGCGCCCCCCTTCTCCAGCACCTTCACCGCGCGGATGCCCTCGGACGGGGAGACCCCGAGCCGGTAGGCGGCGGTCAGCAGCGAGGCGGAGGCGGCCATCGGGTCGGCGTAGCCGCCCTCGGGCTCGTACGCGGCGAGGCCCACGCCGTCGACCCGCAGGCCGGGGTAGATCTCCTTCAGCTCGGCCGGGTCGATGACCTCGACGCGGCGGTACCCGGCGGCCTCCCCGGCGGCGGCCGCGTTGTAGCGCAGGTCGTCGGCGTGCTCCTCGCCGACGATCATGACGAATCCGGTGCGGCGGTAGCCGCAGCAGCCGCCGATGATGTCGGACCACTGCTCGAAGACGGGCAGGCTGCGGGCCGCGAGCCGGGTGTCGGCGACGGCCGTGTGGTGCAGCCGCAGCAGTCCGCCGGAGCGGGAGGTGGCGCCCTGGGCGTTGACCCGGCCCTGGTCGCACAGGACGATCCGGCCGACGCCGGCGAGGGCGAGCTGGTGCGCGATGGCCGCGCCGATCACCCCACCGCCGACGACGATGGCGTCGGCGTGCGCGTGGACGATGGGACTCATGCGTCCACCTGCCGGTCCCCGGCGGGGCGTGCCCGGTCTGCGGCGGCCCCGGACGGCGCGCCCGGGTCCTCGATGCCGAACTCGGCGGCCCACGTGGCCCGGTCGCGGGCGACGGCGTCCGCGCCGCCCCACCAGATGGTGACGAAGCGCAGCCGGACATCGCCGTCGTTGGTCAGGTCGTGGTCCTGGAAGGGGGGGATGAAGACGGTCTCCCCGGCGCGCACCCGGCGGGTCTCCGCGCCGATGCGCATCACCCCGCTGCCCTCGACGATGAAGAACATCTCGTTCTCGTCGTGGTCGTGGGGGGTGGAGGTGGCGCCGGGCGCGACATCGACCCAGGCGCCACCCCAGTTGGGCTCCTCGACGGCCTCGGGCCAGGGGAAGATGCGCCGGCCGCTGACGTTGTACGGCTCCTCGAAGACCATGTCGTCCTCGTGGGCGGTGAAGATGTGCATTGCGTACGGGTCCAATCAGGCGGCGACGGGCCGGCGCAGCCGGGCGCGCAGGTCGCGGTGGATGGTGTCGGCCTTGGCGGCCATCTGGCTGAAGGAGGTGGCGCTGCCGATGCCGTGCCGCCACTCGGTGAGCCCGTCGAGGTAGATCCCGACCTCGCAGTCCTCGGTGGTCTCGGCGCGGTAGGCGCGGGTGACCTCGGGGCGGCCCTGGCCGTCCAGGCGCAGGTACGGGACGAAGGCGGCGAGCTGGCGGGGCAGGGCGGCCTCGCGGTAGCCGGTGCAGACGATCACGGCGTCGGCCTCGATCAGACCGGGCTCCCCGGTGAACGCCTCCGCGGTGCGCAGCAGCACCCGCCCGTCCGGGGCGTGGCCGACGTCGGTGACCTCGGTGCGCTTGTGCATGTGCAGGCGCTGCCGGCCGGTGAACCGGTCCTGGTAGACCGCCTGGTAGAGGGCGGTGGAGACGTCGGGGTCCACGGCCGCGTAGTTGGTGGCCCGGGCCTGGTCCAGGGCGCGTTCGCGCTGCCCGCCCTCCAGGGCGTAGAAGTAGTCCGTCTCGTCGGGGAAGTACACCTCGTTGCTGAAGTGGCCGAGCTCGTACATCCGGAAGCCCGCGTGCCGCACCACCGAGTGGATCTCGGCGTCGGGGTGCTGCGCGGCCAGGTGGAGGACGATCTCGCCCGCGGTCTGCCCGGCGCCGATCACCGCGATGCTGCGCAGCGGCCGGTCGCCGAGGGCGGCCAGGCTCGGCAGCAGCTGCGAGGCGTGGAAGACCCGCTCGCCCAGGTGCGGGCGGAACAGTTCGGGTACGTACGCCTCGTGGCCCGTGGCGAGCGCGACGGAGCGGCCCTCCACGGTGTGCAGCGAGCCGTCGCGGGTGTCGCGGCTGAGCACGCGGGCGGTGCGGACGCGGCCGTCGGTGTCGGTGACGGGCTCGACGCTCAGCACCTCGCGGTGGTAGTCGACGGTCCCGCGGACCTGGCCGGCCGCCCACTGGACGTAGTCCGACCACTCCAGGCGGCTGACGTAGCCGCCCATCAGCGTGAACGGGTAGAACCGGCCGCTCTGCTGGAGGTAGTGGGGGAAGGTGAAGCGGGAGCGTGCGTCGCGCGGGGTGGCGAAGTCGCGCAGGAAGTGGTGCTGGATGTCGGTGCCGGGCAGCACCAGGTTGGGCTGCCACGCGGAGTCGGCGGCCTTCTCCAGGTAGCGGGCGGCCAGCGGGGCGGAGCCGGTGGCGTCGTCGTGGTCCTCGACGGCGGCGGCCAGGGCGATCCCGGACGGTCCGAAGCCGGCGACGACCAGGTCCTGGACGACCGGGTCATGGGTGGTGGTCATCACGCCTGCACCGCCGTCGCCAGACCGAGCGCGCCCAGGGCGGCGATCAGGGACTCCCGGATGATCCGGCCGGCGTGGTCGATTTCGGTGGCCGTGCAGTTCAGCGGGGGCAGCATGCGTACGACGCAGTCGTCGCGGCCGCCCAGCTCGATGATCAGGCCGCGGCTGACGGCCTCCCACTGCACCCGCTTGGCGAGCGCGTCGGCGGGCAGCCCGGTCTCCGGGTCGGTCAGCTCGACGCCGGTCATCAGGCCGAGCCCGCGGACGTCGGCCACGTACGGGCTGACCTCCCGCAACCCCTGGAGGTGGACCATCAGCTGGTCGGCGCGGGCCCGGACGTTCTCCAGGACGCGCTCGCGCTTGACCACCTTCATGGTGGCCACACCGGCGGCGAAGGCCGGCTGGTTGCCGCGGAAGGTGCCGGAGTGCGCGCCGGGCTTCCACACGTCCAGCTTCTCGTCGTACAGGATCACCGAGGCGGGCAGGCCCATGCCGGACAGCGCCTTGGAGGCGCAGACCACGTCCGGCTCGATGCCGTACTGCTCGAAGGCGAACCAGGTGCCGGTGCGGCCGCAGCCGCTCTGCACCTCGTCCACGATGAGCGGGATCCCGAGCCGCCTGGTGACCTCGCGGATCCGCTGGACGAACTCGACCTCGGCCGGGATGACCCCGCCCTCACCCTGCACCAGCTCCATGATCACGGCCGCGGGAAGGGTGATGCCGCCGTTGACGTCGGTCAGCGCCTTCTCCAGGAACGCGGCGCAGTTGACCTGGCAGGTGTCGCGCGTCAGGGAGAGCGGGCAGTTGTGGCAGTTGGAGTACGGGAAGAAGTGGACGCCCGGCATCCGGCCGCGGACCGGCTCCTTCTGCTCGACCAGGCCGGTGACGCTGAGCGCCGCCAGGGTCGCCCCGTGGAAGCCGCCCTGGAAGGTGATGACCTCCTCGCGGCCGGTGGCGGTCTTGCACAGCTTGAGGGCGGCGTCGACGGCGTTGGCGCCGGTCGGCCCGCAGAAGTGGATCCGGGTCCGCTCGCGCATCGGCTCCGGCAGCATCCCGATGGTCAGGTCGGTGAACTCGTCCTTGACCGGGGTGGGGAAGTCCAGCCCGTGCACGAACTCGTCGAGCTGGGCGTGCGCGGCGGCCAGCGGCTCGGGGTGGTTGTGGCCCAGCGAGAGGACGCCGGCGCCGCTGAGGAAGTCGAGGAAGACGTTCCCGTCGAGGTCCTCCACGTACGAGCCCCTGCCGCGGCGGATCGCCATCGGCAGTTTGCGCGGGTAGGAACGGGAGTTGGACTCGCGGGCCGCCTGGCGCTCCAGCAGCTCGGCGCTGAGCGGTCCGGGCAGCGGGCCCTTGATCACGGGCGCGTCGTACACGGGCCGGGCGGAGACCGGGGTGTCGATCGTGGCAGTCATGGGAAGCGGGACCTTTCTCCGGTCAGGCGGCGGCGAGGACGGCGCTGCGCTCGGTGGCGGCGGCGGCCAGGCGGGCGGTGAGGGCGTCGGTGAGGGTGGCGGCCCGCAGCGACAGGAGGCTGAAGGAGCCCGCGTCGCCGATGCCGTGGCTGGACTCGCACAGGCCGTTGAGGAACAGCGGCGGGGTGCCGTCGGCGACCGGCTCCAGCGCGTAGTCGGCGGAGACCTGCAGGCGGCCGTCGGGCTCGGTGGCGAACAGCTTCGCCAGCGGGGCCATCAGCGGCGGGCACAGCTCCTCGTGCGGGCCGGGGCCCATGTTGCGGAAGCCCGTGGCCAGGACCGCGAAGTCCACGGTCTCGCTGATCCGCTCGCCGGTGGTGCGCTCCAGGAAGTCCAGCGCGATCCGGTCGCCGGTCTCCGGGGCCACCCCGACGGCCTCGTGGTTGCCGCGGACGAACACCTTCTGCTCGCCGTCGAGTTCCTGCTCGTAGATGGTCATGTAGAGATCGCGCAGCACGTCCCCGTCGGCGGAGGAGTAGTTCGTGCCGTGCATGTACGCGTCGAGGGCCTTCTTGCCCTCCCGGGAGGCCTGGAAGTAGTAGTCGGTGAACTCGGGGAAGTAGCCCTCCTCGCTGAACGGGCTGGTGTCCTTCAGCCGCAGCGAGTGCGAGCGGGTGTAGGTGGTGACCTTGGTGCGCGGGAAGCGCCGGTGCAGGTCGAGGGCGAGCTCGACGGCGCTCTGGCTGCCGCCGATGACGGCCACCGACTCGGGCTCGCGGCCCGGCCCGGTCAGCTCCGCCAGCTTCGGCAGGTACTGGGTCAGGTGGAAGATCCGCGGGGTGCGCAGCGTGTCGTACGGGGCGGGGACGTAGGGGGTGCGGCCCGGGCCCATCACCAGCGTGCGGCCGAGGTAGCGGCTGCCGGACGCGGTGGTGACCTCGTAGACGCGCTCGCCGGACTCCTCGACGATCTCCACCCGGGCGGCCCGCTGGTTGCAGTCCACCAGGTGCGTGAAGAAGCCCGCGGCCCAGCGGATGTAGCCCGCGTACTCCTTGCGGAGCGGGAACTCCGAGGGCAGGTTGAGGTGGCGCAGCAGCCGGCCCTGCTCGTGCAGGTAGTTCAGGAAGGTGTAGCGGCTGCGCGGGTTGCGCAGGGTCACCAGGTCGCGGCTCGGGTGGTTCTGGATGTCGGAGCCGTCCAGCAGCATCCCGGGCTGCCATTCGGGGCTCGGCCGGGCCTCCAGGAAGCGGGCCGTGAGCGGCGACTCGCGCTCCTCCAGGGCGATGGCCAGGGCCAGGTTCGCCGGGCCGAAGCCGATGCCGAGGATGTCGTGGACGGGAGTCGCCGTCGGGACAGTGGTCGCGGTCGCACTCATCGGGTGGTCTTCCTTGCCTTGACAGTGGTGAGGGTGGGGTTTCCGTCGAAGTCGATGCGCAGGCCCGTGATCCGGTCGGCGGCGTGCACCCGCTGGTCGGTGCGGTACCAGAGGGGGATCAGCGCCAGGTCGGCCATGGCGGTGCGGTCGGCGCGGCGCCAGGCGTCGGCGCGCTCGGCCGGGTCGGTGGAAGCCCGGGCGCGGGCCACCAGGGCGTCGAAGTCCGGGTTCACGTAGCGGCCTTCGTTGTCGCCGTGGGCGGTGCCCTCGGCGTCGGGGGCCGTGCACGAGGAGTGCAGCAGCGGGAAGAGCATGTTGTCGGGGGTCGGGTAGTCGCAGGCCCAGCCGGCCCGGCAGAAGCCCGCCGCCGCGATCGAGGTGCGGTGGTCGACCAGCCCGCGGGCGTCGGTGCGCAGCAGCTCCACCTGCCAGCCGAGGACCTCCTCCAGGCCGCGGGCGAGGGCTCGGACCCAGTCGTCGTGGCCGGCGCCGGTGTTGTACGCGAACTCGACGCCGCTTCCCGGTCCCAGCCCGGCCCGCAGGGCCGCGGCCCGCGCCCGCTCGGGGTCGTACGCCGTCCAGTCGGTGTCCGGGTCGGCGGCGAGTTCGGCGCGCGGGGTGTGGGCCTTGCCGAACCAGGGCGAGAGCAGGGAGTGGGCCGCGCTGCGCCGCCCCTGGAAGTACGTGTCGATCAGCGCCTGCCGGTCGATGGCCGACGACAGGGCCCGGCGGGCGTCCAGCGAGTCCATCGGCGCCTGGTGGCAGAAGGGGATCAGGTAGAAGAGGCCTGCGCCCTCCTGCTCCAGGAAGCCGTCGTGGGCGGCGGCCTCGGCCGTGCGGGCCGGGGGGATCCGGGCGTAGTCGTAGGTCCCGGCCAGGAAGCGCTCGTACTCGTCGTCCAGGCCGGTCACCGGGTCGAGGATGTCGATGTGCACCGCGCCGGCCTCGGGCGCGGGCCCCGCCCACAGGTCGTTGCGCTCCAGCCGGATCCCGACGCCGTGCTCCCAGGGGCCGGCCATCTTGAACGGGCCGTTCCCGATCGGCCGGTCGTTGTACTCGGGGTTCAGCGCCGGGCCCGCGCACGCGGGGACCGGGCTGAAGATCGGCTGGAGGGTCTTCAGGTCGAACTGCACGTCCGGCTCGGACAGTTCGACCACCAGCGTGGTGTCGTCGACCGCGGTGAAGGAGCGCACGCCCGCCAGGTGGTACGCCGTCTCCGTGTTGGCCTCGGGGTCCAGGGCCCGCGCCCAGCCGCGTACGAAGCTGTGCGCGGTGACCGGCTCGCCGTTGCTGAACACCGTGTCGGCGCGCAGCGTGAACGTCCAGGTGGTGGCGGTCGGATCGCTCTCCCAGGACCGGGCGGTGGCCGGGATCAGGCCGCCGTCCTCGTCGAGGGCGAGCAGTCCGGTGAACAGGGCCTTGCAGACGAGGATGCCCTCGCCTTCCTGGGCCTTGTACGGGTCGATGGCGGTGGGCTCCGTGATTCCCATCCGGAACACGGGGTCGTTGGCGTGCACGTGATGCTCTTTCCGCGTCGGTGAAGGAGGGCAGGGGGTGCAGGGGGCCGGGTCAGGCCGGTACGACGACCACGTCGAGCCGTTCGTCGAGGTCGGCGGCGATCCGCTCCACCCGGTCGATGTCGGCGGCCCCGCGGTAGGGGGCGGCCACCGTCAGCGAGCCGGCGATCTCGTACCAGCCCTCGGGCGCGCGCCGCAGCCGGTCGCCGGGCTTCGAGGCGGGGATGTACGAGCGGAAGTACGGGGAGAGGGTCGCGTCGCCCGGGTTGTTGCGGACCAGGGTCCCCGTCCGGTACGCGAACTTGATGCAGGTCGCGGCGCGCGGCACCGCGGCCCGCGGCACCTCGCCGTCCAGCAGGGTGGCCAGTGCGCCGGCGTCCTCCCCGGCCAGCACCGCCTTGGCGTACAGCCGGACCGCGTCGATGCCGTGCACTTCCCGCAGGTTGCGATAGTTCTGGCCGCCGCTCATCCGGGTGGCGAACTCCACGACCCGGTAGCGGCCCTGCGCGTCCTGCCGGAACTCGGCGTTGAAGAGGCAGTGCCGGACCCCGAGGCCGGCGACGATGCCCTCGGCGACCGCCACCAGCTCCGGCTCCTCCTGCGGGGTGCGGAAGGGGAGCGTGTAGAAGTCCTCCTCGAAGTACGGGCCGGGCATCTGCATCTTGTTGGTGACCCCGACCAGGTGGAAGCGGCCGTCCAGGACCACCCCGTCGAGCGTGACCTCCTTGCCCGGCAGGAACTCCTCCAGCAGCGCGATCTCGGGGCCGTCGCTGGGGAAGTAGCCGCCCCACTCCTCGGCGAGGCGGGCCACATCGGTCAGCGCCCGCTCCAGCTCGTCGCGGTCGGAGACCAGGCTCACGCCGATGCTGGCGGCGAGCGCGCTCGGCTTGACGATGAACGGGTACGCGAAGGCCTCGGCGGCGGCCAGACCGGCCTCGACGCCGGCCACGCCGGCGAACTGCGGGGCCGGCAGCCCGTGCTCCACCAGGAAGGACCGCTGCAGCTGCTTGTCGCGGGAGATCACGTCGGCCTCGGGGCGCGGCCAGGTGTGGCCGAGCAGCAGGTTGACCTTGGAGGTGACCGCGATGTCGCTGTCGTAGAAGGTGATCGCCGAGGTGATCCCGAGCCGGCGGGCCGCGGCCGCGCAGAACTCGGCGAGGCCGTCGCCCTCCAGCTCCTCCGGGATCGGGACCACGTTGGCGAACCGGCCGTCGTCGGCGGCCTGGGCGACCCGGGTGGCGAGGTGGATCTCCAGGCCCATCCGCTCCAGGGTCTCGATGTGCTCGCGGTGCCACGCGTACGTGTTCCGCATGATCAGCAGGATCTTCATGACGCGGTCTTTCCGTTGCTGGGGTTGGTGGTGACGACGGTGACCTTCTCGGTGAGCCGCTCGGCCGCGGCGACGGCGGCCTCGGTGTCCGCCCCGGTGACCAGCACCTGGCCCACCCGGTCCCAGTTGCCGCGCAGCTCCCCGACGGTGTCCCCCGGCTTGACGGTGGTCTCCACGTCGATGACCGAGTCGAGGGCCCTGGCCTCCTCGGCGCCCTGGATCTCGACGACCGTGCCCGGCTCGGCGGACAGGAAGCGGGTGGCCGCCGAGTGGCGGGGGACGGGGCGCTCGGTCAGCGCCGGGATCAGCCCGAACTGCCAGGCCACGATCCACTCTTCGAGGTCGATGCCGTAGGCGGAGTTCAGCAGGTCGAAGATCCGGTCGCCGCCCATCCGGTTGTGGCTCTCGATGATCTGCGGACCGGACGGGGACAGCCGCAGCTCGGTGTGCGCGGCCCCGTCGGTGAGGCCCATCGCGTCGAGGAAGCGGGCGACGGCCTCCTCGATGCGGCGCTCGTCCGCCGGGTCGAGCCGCGCCGGAAGCGCGTGCCCGAGCTCGATGAACCCGCCGCCGGTGAGCTTCTCGGTCACCGCGAGGACGATGTGCCGGCCCGCGAAGGAGAAGGTCTCGACGCTGTACTCCGGGCCGGAGATGTACTGCTCGGCGATGAACCGGCCGATGGTGAAGAACGAGCCCCACTGCAGGTCGGTGCGGGCCCGCAGCGCCTCGACCCCGGCCCAGGCCTCGGCGGCCTGGTCCGGCCCGTCGATCCGTACGACGCCCAGGCTGGCGGTCGCGTCGGTGGGCTTGAGGACGAACGGGTAGCCGTGCTCGGCGCCGAAGGCGGCCAGCGCCTGCGCGCTGTCGACCTCCGCGGCGGCCACCGACAGGGCCCGCACCTCGGGGGAGTCGGAGGCGGCCAGGTGGCGGCGCATCGCGTGCTTGTCGCGCAGCAGTTCGGCGACCTGCTCGGAGGTGTTGCCCAGCCCCAGGTGGTCGCTGATCCGCCCGGCCGGCACCAGCCCCGGCTCGGTGATCGAGGCGACCCGGGTGAAGCCGTACGCCTGGTGGGCGGCCTCGACCAGCGGACGGGTGACGTCCCAGTCGGTGTAGTCCGCGATCAGGACGGCCTCGGCGAGCCGGGCGGCCTCGGGCACGAACTGGTCCTTGTGCTGGATCAGCACGAACCGGATGCCGAGGGCCGCGGCCTTGCGCAGCGTCTGAATCCGTCCGCCGACGACGAGAAGCTTGTGTTCGGTCATGGCCAGAACTCTGCAGCAGGAATCCGGCCCGGGAAATGGTTTCGGGGTGGCACAAGAATGCCCGGCATGAATGACGCAGGACGTGGCCGTGGCGCACGCCGCAGTCTGGCCGCAGCGGACGGCAGCGGACGGCAGCGGAGGGACCGGGAACGGGCGCGCGGGCAGGAATGTGCCAGCCAGCTTTGTGCCAGCCCTCAGCCCTGGCCAGGGCCTTGACCGGCAGGTTTGATGGAGGTCACCACCTCATCCCCCCATCGAGAAGGAGCCCCCCATGGCCGGCGAGGACCCCTTGCGCCGACGATTGCGTGACCTGCCCAGAAGCGCCTGGGTGATCTTCTCCGGAATGTTCCTCATCAAATTCGGCAATTTCCTCAACGTATTCCTCGTGCTGTTCCTGGTCGCCCAGGGATTCTCCGCATTCCAGGCCGGTGTCGCCCTCGGATTCGTCGGAGTCGGCGCGTTCATCGGAAACGCCGTCGGCGGTACGGTCGCCGACCGGTTCGGCCGGCGCACCGCCATTGCGGTGTCCATGTTCGGCAGCAGCGCCGCCACGGCCCTCGTACCGCTGACCGACGGACTGGTCGCGACCACCGCCCTCGTCGGGCTCGTCGGCGTCTTCGCCCAGCTGTACCGTCCCGCGGCCGGTGCCCTGCTGGTCGACGTGGTCCCGGAGAAGCAGCGGGTGACGGCCTTCGCCGTGCTGCGGCTCGCCATCAACGTGGGCATGGCGGTCGGCCCGCTCGTCGGCGGCCTGCTCAGCGGCGCCTCGTACACGTACGTCTTCCTCGGCGACGCGCTGTTCTCCTTCGCCTTCGGCGCGCTGGCCCTGGCCACGCTGCCGGGCGGCCGGCCGCCCGTCGAAGCCCCCGCCGCAGACGGCGCGGACGCCGGCGCCAAGGGCACGGCAGGCAAGGGGGGGTACCGCGAGGTGCTCACCGACCGGCCGTACCTGCTCTTCCTCGGCTCGATGGTCGCCGCGACCTTCGTCTACGGCCAGTCCACGGCCACGCTGCCGCTGCACGTGACCGACGCCGGCTTCGACAACAAGGTCTACGGCCTGCTGCTCGGCCTGAACGCCCTGCTCTGCGTGGTCATCGAACTCCCGCTGACCAAGCACACCGAGCGCCGCAACCCGCGCCGGGTGATCGCCGCGGGCCTGGCCCTGCTCGGCCTCGGCATGGCCCTCACCGGAGCCGTGCAGGCCATCTGGCTGCTCGCGCTGACGGTGGTGGTGTGGACGGTCGCCGAGACGGTCTACACCCCGATCGCCAACGCCTACCCCGCCGAGTTCTCACCGGCCCACCTGCGCGGGCGCTACCAGGGCGCCGAGGGCATCGCCCACACCCTCGGCGGCGCCCTCGGCCCGGCCGTCGGCGGACTGCTCTACGGCATCTCGGCGCCGCTCCACTGGGTGGTCTGCGCCGCCGTCGCCGGCCTCGGCGCGCTGCTGGTGCTGGGCGCCGACCCGGGCAAGCGGGGCGGGCAGAACACCCCCGCCGCCACTGCCGCCGAGACACCCGAGCCGGTTCCCGCCGCCTGACACCGCCCGGCGCACGGGTCCGTACCGCACGCCTCCGCACACCCGACAGACCCCCCACCCCCCACACCCATCACAGCCGTCACCACCGAAAGGCACAGCCACATGACCACCCCCACCGCACCGGCGGCAGCCGACGTGCATCGCATCGACATCCCGTCCGCCACCGAGGACCCCGCGGCCTACGTCAGCGCCCTGCTCGAAGTGGCCGGCGACCGCGACCCGTTCGACGTCCTGGCCAAGACCCCCGTCTGGGCGGCGCAGCTCTTCGCCGACCTGCCCACCGAACTCGCCGAGACCGTCCCGGAGCCGGGCGAGTGGCCCGCCGCCTTCATCGTCGGCCACCTCTTCGACGTCGACATCGTCTACGGCTTCCGCTGGCGCCTGGTGGCCACCGAGGACAACCCGGTCTACCCCGGCTACGACGAGCAGCTCTGGGCCCCGCTGCCCCGGCTCCCGTTCCGCCAGATGCTCGACGCCTGGACCGGCCTGCGCGCCTCAAACGTCGCGCTGCTCGCCGTGCTCCCGGCCGAGGACTGGCAGCGCACCGGCCGCCACGGCGAGCAGGGCGGCGAAACGATGGAGGTCATGATCCGGAAGGTCATCGGCCACGACATCGCGCACATCAACCAGATCTACCGGGCCATCCGGCTGGTGCGCCAGGCCGCCGGTCTCGACGTCACCGAGCTCGACGCCACCTACGAGTCGCTCGGCCTGCGGTAACCGCCGCCGCCGGGTGAGCGAGACGCACTTTGACCCGGATGCGCGGCTCTGACCAGGGATTATGTCATCCGCCGGGGCGGCGGCGCGGTTAATTGGCGGTGACCGTCCCACGGATGGCGTAGGGTTGTGTTTACCGACGCGGGGTGGAGCAGCTCGGTAGCTCGCTGGGCTCATAACCCAGAGGTCGCAGGTTCAAATCCTGTCCCCGCTACTCCGAACGAAGGCCCGGTTCCCTTGGGAACCGGGCCTTCGTCGTTCCATCGGCCTCCTGACGCGAGCTCACCCGCTCGGCGCAGGCCCGGTCGCCGTACGGTCCCCGCTGCGGCGAGCCTGGAGGGCGAGGCGGCAGCGGCCCGCCCCCGTGCGAGCACCGGTCAGGAGAGCAGCGTGGTGGGGCTGGGCGGCCTACAGGACGAGAACGGACAGGCGGGAGCCACGGAGAACCGGGTGGCCCGGCAGGTGGTCCGCGTCCTCCCCGCCGTGCTGATCGGGGCCGGCCTCGCCTTCGACCTGATGACCCCGCCCAGCTACACCGGATCCCCCTTCTTCTCCGCGGCTCCGCTGGTCGCCGCACCCCTGTTCTCCCTGCGGGCCACGGCCCTGGTGGGCGCCCTGGCCTCGCTGACGGTGGTGCTGCTGCACCTGTACCACCGGACCGGCTGGCACGGTGAGCCGCTGACCGAGCTGGTGACCGTACTGACCGTCTCCGGACTCGCCCTGCTGATCAACCGCGTGGTGCGGCGCAGCGGAGAGCGGCTCGCCTCCGTGCGCGGCATCGCCGAGGCCGCCCAGCGCGCCGTGCTGCCGAAGCCCCCCGAGCGCATCGGGAGCCTGCAGGTGGCGGCCCGGTACGAGGCCGCGCAGGCCGACGCCTTCATCGGCGGGGACCTCTACGCCGTCCAGGACGGCCCGTACGGGGTGCGGTTGGCGGTGGGCGACGTACGGGGCAAGGGGCTGGGCGCGGTGGAGGCCGTGGCGGTGGTCCTCGGGGCCTTCCGGGAGGCGGCGGAGACGGAGCCGACCCTGGAGCGGGTGGCGCAGCGGCTGGAACGGGCACTGACCCGGGAGGGTGTCCGGCGTGACAGCCTGGACGCGGTGGAGGGCTTCACGACGTGCGTGCTGGGGGAGATCCCGCCGGACGCCGGGGTGCTCCGGCTGCTCAACCGGGGCCACCCCGAGCCCCTGCTGCTGCACGCGGACGGGACCCTGGCGGTCCTCGCCCCGGCGGAGCCGGCCCTGCCGCTCGGTCTCGGCGAACTCGGAGCCGGTCCGGACCGCGCCGAGGAGTGGCCCTTCCCGGCGGGATCCACGCTCCTGCTCTACACCGACGGGCTCACCGAGGCCCGGGACCGGTCCGGCGCCTTCTACGACCCCCCGGCCCGGCTGCGCGGCCGGGTCTTCTCGGGCCCCGCCGAACTGCTCGGCGCCCTCAGCAGCGACGTGCGCCGGCACACGCAGGGCAGGGCGACGGACGACATGGCGCTCCTCGCGGTGGCGGTGTGACCGCACGTAGTCGAACGAGCCCTTTGTGTAAAGAGAGTGACGAGGCGTCAATGTTCGGCGCTGGCCGAAGAGATGTGCAACCACGCTGAATTTTGCCCAGTATTGAACCGTTTCACGGCATAAGTCCAGGCCAAAGCCCTGCCGGGCATGGCTGATTACTGTGAAGGTTCCCCCGCAACAGCTTGGAATCACTCCCCCACGTCTATTACCGTTCGATAACGCAGCGCGGTCGTCCCAGCCGTCGCAAGAGACGGCGCCGTGCGCGTGCGCGTCCCTGAGGAGTGTGCCCCGGTGGCCTCCAACGTGCCTGCCCCCGAGGGCGTCGAGATCGAGGAACCGCCCACGGCGGGAGCCTGGGGTGAATGGAACCCCACCGAGGACTCCGCCCGCCCGCTGCGCGGAAGGCACCGGGTCGCCAAGCAGCGCGGGGGACTTGCGCGCAGCTCCACCGTGCTCGGTGTCGGCGTCATCGCCGCGGTCGGCGCGGGCGGTATCGCCACCGCCCAGGACCGGCCCCAGGTCGCCATATCCATACCCTCGTTGCCTGACCTGGGGCTCACCGGAGGCGGCCAGGGCGCCCACGCGGCGGCCGCAGCCGACCGCGCCGACGCGGTCTCCGCGCAGGCGACCGGCGCGCACCAGGCCGTCGCCGACCGGCAGCCCGATGCGGGCGAGGCCCTACGCCACCGCATCCTCCAGCAGGCCGAGTCGCAGCAGGACGCCGCCCAGACGCAGGCTCGCGCGGAGGCGGAGCGGCTCGCACAGGAAAGCGCCGCCGCCGAGGCCAAGGCCAAGAAGGAGGCGGCCGAGAAGGCCGCCGAGGACGCCCGCGCCGCCGCCGAGCGGGCGGCGAAGGAAGCGGCCGAGGCCAAGGCCGAGGAAGAGCGCCTCGCCAAGCCGGCCGGCAGCTACTCCCTCCCCACCTCGGCCTACACCCTCACCTCCCACTACGGCGTCGCCGGCTCCATGTGGTCCTCCGGCCACCACACCGGCCTCGACTTCGCCGCCCCGACCGGCACCCCGGTCAAGGCCGTGGCCGGCGGCACGATCACCTCGGCCGGCTGGTCGGGCGCGTACGGCTACCGGATCGTGCTGGAGCTGGAGGACGGTACGGAGATCTGGTACTGCCACCTCTCCTCGATGTCGGTGACCTCCGGGCAGGTCGGCGCCGGGGAGACCATCGGCCGCGTCGGTGCCACCGGAAACGTCACCGGACCCCATCTCCACCTGGAAGTGCGCAAGGGCGGCTCGACGGTGGACCCGCTGGCGTGGCTCCAGTCCAAGGGCCTGAGCGTCTAGGGGCCCTCGCGGCCGGTACGGGGACCCGCCCGAGCGGGTCGAACCGCACCGGGAGCAGCTCCTCCAGCACCGCCGCCCGGGACAGCGCGGGCCCCGCCGTCGCCCTGCGCCGCCACAGCCGGTGCAGCAACTCCCGCTCCTGCCCGGCGAAGTCGGGCTCCCGGCCCGCGCCCCCGCGCCGGGCCCGGTACCGCAGCAGCGCCAGCGCGGCCGCATCCGCCGCGTACAGGGCGACCACCCGGCCCGCCGCCCGGCCCCCGCTGCGCCGGGCCAGCGCACAGGCCAGCGACCGGGCCGGCACCGAAGCCAGCGCGGGCACCTCGGCCGGACCGAACCAGCCCGCGGCGGCGTACACCGCCAGCTCGGCGGAGACGGCCCGCAGCCGGCCCCGCCGTATCCGCACGGCCAGCCACAGCAGCAGTCCGAACACGGGGACCATCACGCAGCCGTAGACCCAGTAGAAGCCGTACTCGCCCAGCCGCGAGGAGGCGTTCCACAGCGCGTGCAGGCCCATCGCCGCCGCCAGGCCGAGCAGCGGCAGCCCGAGCCGGCGCGCCCGGCCGCCGGTGCCGAGTGCGGCCGCGCCGACCCCGAGGCCGGTGACCACCGTGAACAGCGGGTGCGCGAACGGCGAGAGCACGATCCGCACGAAGAAGGTCGCCGCGGTCAGCGAGTCCAGCGCGGGCGTGTCCTTCGCCAGGTCCTCGCCGAAGGCGTTGCCCAGGTAGAGGATGTTCTCGGTGAAGGCGAAGCCGGTCGCCGTGAACCCGGCCACCACGAAACCGTCCGCGGGGCCGGTGAACTGCCCTCTGCGGAAGGCGAACACCAGCAGCAGCGCCGCTGCCTTGGCGCTCTCCTCCACCACCGGGGCGATCGCCACCGAGCCGAGCTCGTCGGCGTGGGAGGGGTCGGCGGTCGCCGCGGTGATCCACTCCGTGGCGAAGTCATTGGCCAGTATGGCGATCAGCGCCGCCGTGCAGGCCCCCCACCCGAAGCAGAACAGCAACTGCGCCCAGGGGTGCGGGGCGGCCCGGCCGAGCCACCGGAACGCCGCCATCAGCAGCGGCACCGGAAGCACGGCCAGACCGAGACCGACGAAGAAGCCGGGGGTGCCGGTCTGCTGCCGTACGAGTTCGAGGATCACCGGCCCCGTGAGGCAGAGCACGGCGAGCACGCACGAACGGACACCGGGAAGCGCTCGGACCACATGATGACTCTAGCGAGCGACTCCGACACGTGGAGTGACGTTACGGCTTCTCCACCCGGCGGAAGAGCAAGTCGTGTACGACGTGCCCCTTGTCGAGGCCCTGGCCCTCGAAGCGGGTGAGCGGCCGGAAGTCGGGCCGCGGCGCGTAGCCGCCGTCCGGCTGGGTGTTCTCGAACTGCGGGTGCGCGGTGAGGACTTCGAGCATCTGCTCGGCATACGGCTCCCAGTCGGTCGCGCAGTGCAGGACGGCGCCCGGGGCGAGCCGGGTGGCGGCCAGGTCGAGGAACTCGGGCTGGATCAGCCGCCGCTTGTGGTGGCGGGCCTTGGGCCAGGGGTCGGGGAAGTACACGCGCAGCCCGGCGAGGGAGTCGGGCGGCAGCATTTCGCGGAGCAGGATGATGGCGTCGCCGTTCGCGACGCGGATGTTGGTCAGCCCGTTCCGCTCGGCGAGCGCGAGGAGGTTGCCCTGGCCGGGGGTGTGCACGTCGGCGGCGAGGATCCCGGTCCCGGGGTCCGCCGCGGCCATCTGCGCCGTGGCCTCGCCCATCCCGAAGCCGATCTCCAGCACGACGGGCAGCCCGTCGAACAGCTGGTCGAGATCGATCACGGAGTGCCCGTCGATGTCGAGCCCCCAGGTGCCCCAGAGCCGCTTCAGGGCCTCGCCCTGCCCGGTGGTCACCCGGCTGCGGCGCGGCTGGAAGCTCCGGATCCGGCGCTCGTGGTGCGAGCCGGCCGGGTCGGGGGCGGGCCCGTCGGGGAACCGCGGCTCGGTCCGCCACTTGGGGGGCACGTGGGCGTTCGCCTCCGGCAGGGCTTCCGGGGCGCTGGGCTGGGGGGTGAGGGACTCAGACACAATCCCCAGATTCTACGACCCCGCCCCCGGCCGGGCCCGCCGCCGACGGCCGGGCCGCCGGGAGGGCCCGCCCGACCCCCCGGGCCGCCGGCCGCGCCCGTCCCCGGTCAGGCGCCGTGGAGGGTGCCCAGAGCGCGGCGGGCGATCTCGCGTCCGATCGGGAGCGAGGCCGTGGCCGCCGGCGAGGGGGCGTTCAGCACGTGCACGGTCCGCTCCGCGTCCCGGATCAGGAAGTCGTCCACCAGCGTGCCGTCCCGCAGCACGGCCTGGGCCCGCACCCCGGCCGCCGCCGGGACCAGGTCCTGCGCCGTCACCGCCGGCAGCAGCCGCTGCACCGCCTGGGTGAAGGCCGCCTTCGACAGCGAGCGCCGGACCTCGCCCGCGCCGTACCGCCAGTGCCGTGCGGCCATCCGCCAGGCTCCCGGCCACGCCAGCTCGTCCGCGACGTCCCGCGGCCGCACCACGCCCCAGCCGTACCCCTCGCGGGCCAGCGCCGGCACCGCATTGGGCCCGACATGGACCCCGCCGCCGATCCCCCGGGTCAGGTGCACGCCGAGGAACGGGAAGGCCGGATCCGGCACCGGGTAGACCAGCCCCCGCACCAGCCCGGGCCGCACCAGGTCGTAGTACTCCCCGCGGAACGGAATGATCCGCATCCCCGGGTCGTCCCCGGCCAGGCGGGCCACCCGGTCGCACTGCAAGCCCGCGCAGTTCACCAGCACCCGCGCCCGGACCACCAGCCCGGTGGACGTGCGGACCGCCACCGCGGACGGGCGCCGCGAGATCAGCTCCACCGCCCCGCCGTAGACGATCTCCGCCCCCGAGGACTCCGCCAGCTGCCGCGCGACCTGCCCGTAGTCCACGATCCCGGTGGTGCCGACATGGATCGCCGCCAGGCCGCGCACCTCCGGCTCGTACTCCGAGATCTGCGCCGGGCCCAGCTCCCGCACGGGAATGCCGTTCTCCCGGCCCCGCTGCACCAGCGCGTGCAGCCGCGGCAGCTCCTCGCGCCCGGTGGCGACGATCAGCTTCCCGGTCACCTCGTGGGCGATCCCGTGCTCCGCGCAGAACTTGACCATCTCGGCGGCTCCGCGCACGGCGAAGCGCGCCTTCAGCGATCCCGGCCGGTAGTAGATCCCGCTGTGGATCACCCCGCTGTTGCGGCCCGTCTGGTGCCGGGCCGGACCCGGCTCCTTCTCCAGGACCACCACGCGGGTCCCCGGAGCCAGCCGCGACAGGGCATACGCCGTCGACAGGCCGACGATCCCACCGCCGATCACCAGCACGTCACCGTCCACGCTGCCGCTGCCCATGCCGCCCGCGCCGCCCAAACCGCCACCTCCCACCCCTGCATACTGCACCCCGCCACTGACAGCGCGGCTACGCGGGGGCCACCAGCAGCGGCCGGGCCCGCTCCCGCAGCTCCGCGACCCGCGGCTCGTCCCCGTACGGCTCCAGCCGGTGCAGCAGGTCCCGTACGTACTCCGTCGTCCGCGCCGAGGAGATCCGGCCCGCCACCTCCACCGCCCGGGTGCCGGCCGCGCACGCCGCGTCGAGGTTGCCCGACTCCAGCTCGGCGACCGCGCTGACCACCAGCCTCAGCCCGTGCGAGCGCACGTACTCCTCCGTGGGGCGCGACAGTGCCTGCTCGGTGAACCGGCGCACCTGCCGGGGCAGTTTGAGGTCCCGGTAGCATTCCGCCGCATCCGCCGCGAACCGGTCGTAGGAGTAGAAACCCAGCCAGGTCGGATCCGGATCCCCCTCCCGCGCCCGCTCCAGCCAGCCCTCCGCCGCCCGCAGGGCCGCCCCCGCGGCCGCCGAATCGCCCGCCTTCGCGTGCGCCCGCGCCTCGACCAGCCGGAAGAAGCTCATCGTGCGCGCCGTGGCCAGGCCCCGGTTGCGCTCGACGGCCGCCTGGGCGAGGTCCACCCCCTCGTCCGGGAAGTCCCGGTACGTCGCCTGGAGCGACATCGAGGCCAGCACGTACCCGCCGAGCGGTACGTCCGCGGCCGCGCGGGCCAGCCGCAGCGCCTGGATGTAGTAGCGCTGGGCGGCCTCCTGCTGGCCGGTGTCGAAGGCCATCCACCCGGCCAGCCGGGTCAGCTCCGCGGTGGCCCCGAACAGCGCGCGGCCCACCTCGTCGGAGTACGAGCCGAGCAGCAGCGGGGCGGCGTCCACGCGCAGGCACTCCGGCACCATCGAGGAACGCCAGTCCCCGCCGCCGTACTTGGAGTCCCAGCGCCGCGCGTCCTCGGCGGCCTCGCGCAGCTTGGCCACGTCGCTGTGGCCGACCCGCTGCGGCGAGGCGTCCGGGAGCGCGAGGAGGACGGGGGGCGGGGCGTGCGGAGTTTCGCCCGAAGGCTGCGCGGGCACAACCGGAGACGGCGACACCGCCGACCCCTGGGAAGGGGCGGCGGGAGTCGCCACCACCCTCGCACCCGGTCCGCGGGACGCCGGGGTCTCGCGGGACGCCACGGTCTCGCGGGCCGCCAGCGCCTCGCGGGACGGAACGGTCTCGTGGGACGGCGCGGTCTCGTGGGCCGGACCGCCCGTACGGGAGGCCCCGGTGCCGCGCGCGCCCTCGCGCAGTGTCGCAGCCTCCGACCCGGCCGCCGTGTCGCGTGCCGGGGCGGGCTCGCGCGCCACCGAACCGTCCGCCGGAGATATCAGCCAGCGCGAAGCGGGCGTCGCATAGGCGGACACGGAGAAGGAACCGGCCAGCGACTGCCAGATCCCCCCGCCGCCGCGCCGCCCGGCCAGGTCGAGCCGGTAGAGGTCGGTGGCCGAGCGCACCGCCGCCCCCACGTCCCGCGGGAACGCCAGGCCCACCTCGGGCGCCGGGTCCGCGTCGGCCAGGCCGATCTCGTGCAGGGGCACCGGCCGCCCCAGCTTCGCGCCGATCGCGGCCGCGATCAGATGCGGGGCAGCGCCCTGCGGCACCATCCCCTTCGACACCCACCGGGCCACCGACGTCTTGTCGTAGCGGAGCGTCAGGCCGCGCTGCGCGCCGAGGTCGTTGACGCGCCGGGCCAGCCCGGCGTTGCTGATGCCCGCGAGGGCGAGGACGGCGCCGAGCTTCTCATTGGGCTCGCGGAGCTCCCTGGACATGCGCCACCCCTCGTCACACGCGGAACGCATACAACGCATAAGCCGCCGGGGCATAGGCGCCCGGCATTTCGTAAACCCAGCGTAGTTCCCCGCCTCCCAAGCGTTAAGGCCCCGACTTCCGTATGGCGAGATTGTTGTCCGCGTGCACAGTCCGGCCGGGGCCCGCGCCGGCGGCGCACGCCCCCCTGCCGTGCTCCTGTCGTGTGGCCGTGCGCCCGCCCGTGCGCTCTGGCCGGTCGCCGGGCCCGGCGATTCGATGTGCGGTGCGTGGGTCGGCCCGCTGCGTGGATCAGGCGGGCCGGGGGATGCCGCTGCCTCAATCCCCGCGGGTGGCGGAACGGTCCGGGGGGCGATCCCGTCTCCCGGACCGCGCCCGCGCACCGCGAGGACGAGCGCCGCAGGGCGCCCGGCAGTACCCAGTACGGCCGAAGAATGGCCGAAACCGACCTATGGGACGGTGGGAACGGAACGCCAAATACCGTGTGGCCGGGGCGTGTCCGTCCACATGTGCGCGCTCCTCCACCCCTCTCGCACGCCCGTCTCGTGGCAGCATGGACCCGAGCCACCCGGGGTCCGTACGGCCGCGCCCTCAGCGCCGGCCAGCCGATCATGCCCCGGTCATGTGCCCACGGGCTGGGGAGGCGGCGGTGCGCTGGTTGGTCGGGTGGAGCAGTATCGCCGCGAGCTTCGGCACGGCCGGGCGGGTCTCCGTCCAGGACGGCGGATACGGCTTCGACGGCCCGGTGACCGGCGGGATCGCGGACGCGGACCACCCCCATGACCCCGGTGATCCGGCCGCCCGTGACGCCGACCGCACCGTCGTGCCCGTCGGCGCCCAACTCCTGTGGGGCGACCCGGACCCGCTGTGGGCCGTCGGCGACTGGCGCCCCGACGAGATCCGCACCGCCGCGGCCGATCCCGCCGACCCCTTCACCCGGCTCGCCGTCCTCGGCTGCTGCGGCGCCACCGATGCCGAACTGCGCCGGGCGCTCCTCGCCGCCCGCGGCGGAGCCCTGCGCCACCTCACCCAGTGGTCCGGCAGCTACACCGCCGTCGTCCAGACCGGCCGCCGGATCACCGTCGTCGGCGACCTCGCGGGCGCCCGCCCCGTCTTCTACACCCCCTGGGCCGGCGGGACGGCGTACGCCACCGCCGCACTCCCCCTCGCCGACCTCATCGAGGCGCAGCTCGACATCGGCCACCTCGCCGCCCTGCTCGCCTGCCCCGACAGCCCGGAGGCACTGGGCGACGGCACACCGTACGCGGGCGTGCGCAGGATCCCGCCCGGCCACGCGCTGATCCTGCGGGAGGGCTCCCGCGAGATCACCGGCTACGAACCGGTCGCCTCGCTCGCGGTGGCCTCGCCCGAGTCCGATCCCGAGCGGGCGGTGGAGGGCGTACGCGAAGCATTGGTCGACGCGGTGCGCGCCCGGCTCACGGCTCCCCGCCATGCTCCCGACACCCTGCCCCACGACCCCGGGCCCGTGCCCGGAATGGGCCCCGCCGACCGGCGCGCGGCCCGCGGAGCGCCCGCGCCCGTGCCCGGCGTGGGCGCCGACCTCTCCGGCGGCAGCGCCTCCGGGACGCTCGCCCTGCTCGCCGCCGGCCTGCCCGGAGCGCCCGGCACCATCCTCAACCGCTCGGGCGAACGGCTGCTCGCGGTCACCTTCAACGACCTCGCCACCCCGCAGGGCCGCGAGGCCGAACTCGAACGCGCCCGGGCCATCGCAGCCGACCCCCGGCTGCACCACGTGGTCGTGGCCGCCGCCGAGGAAGCCCTCCCGTACGCGGACCTCGACGGGCCGCTGACCGACGAACCCGGCCCCTCCCTGGTCTTCGCCGCCCGCGAGCGACGCCGCCTCGCCGCCGGCTCTGCCGACCACTTCGTCGGCCACGGCGCCCGCCAGGTCCTCGACGCGCACCCCGCCCGGCTGGCCGACCTCCTGATGGACCGCCGTCGACGCCACCTGCTGCGCCCGGTCGCCGCCCTCGCCCGCTCGGCGCCCGGCGAATCCCTGCTGGTCCCCTTCTCCGTCTACTCGGCCGCCCGCCGGCTGGCGCGTACGCCCTACCGCACGGGCATGGAGGCGGCGGCGGCCCGGCTGCGCGAAGGCGCGGTCCGCGCCGAACCGGCCGGCCCCGTGGACGCCTCGCTGGCCGCCCTGACCTGGTCCCGGCCGGGCCCGGCGGCGGGCTGGCTGACGGGCGAGGCCCTGGCCGAAGTATCGATCCGGCTCGCGGCCGCCGCGGGCCGGCCCCCGCTGTCGCTGCGCCCGGGGGAGGTCCGGGCCCGCTCCGCCCTCACCCGCCACGCGGCGGACCACCGGGTCTTCGAACAGGCGGTGGAGGTCCGCAGCCAGCGCCTGCACGCCCCGTTCCTGGACAACCAGGTCGTACGGGCCGCCCGCGCCCTGCCCGAGTCACTGCGGGTCCAGCCGGGGGCCCGGGCCGCGATCCTGCGCAGCGTGCTGTCCTCGGCGGGCGTGCGTGAACTGCCGCCGGGCTGGGGTGCACCGGCCCACACCCCGAACGAGACGGCGACCCGTCTGGGGCTGCGCGCAGCCCTCACCTCGCTCCTGGCCCTCTTCACGGCCCCCCTGCTCGCGGACGCGGGCCTGGTCGAGGCCCGGGTGGTCCAACAGGCCCTGCTGGACGCGGCGGAGGGCCGCCCGGTCCCGCTGGACGGCCTCGCGGAGCTCGTCTCGATGGAGCTGTGGCTCGGCCGCCTCCTGGCCCGCCGCGGCACCTGCTGGACGGGCACCTCCACCCCCCGCCGCCGCGCCGTCCCCACGGGCATCCCCCACCGCCGCCCGGCCCTCTCCTGACCGGGGGCCCGGGGCGGCGACGCCGGACGCGGGCGCGGGGCGGTGGGGCGGTGGGGCGGTGGGGTCGCGTTTAATCCGGGTACGCCCCGGCAGGGGCACGGCAGAATTGAGCGGTGCGGTATCTCATCCTTGGCGTCACCGAGGCGCGCGACGAGACCGGCGCCCCCCTCCCCATCGGCGGCGCGCGGCTGCGCGCGCTCCTCGCCGCCCTCGCGCTCCGCGCCGGCGGCCCCGCCGCCGCGTCCGTGGCCGACCTCGTCGACGAGGTGTGGGGCGACGACCCGCCCCAGGACGCCCCCGCCGCCCTCCAAGCCCTCGTCGCCCGCCTGCGCCGGGCGCTCGGTGGGCGCGAGACCGTCCGCGCCGACCCCGCCGGCGGCTACCGCCTCGCCGTCGCCGACCGCGAGGACATAGACCTCCACCGGTTCCACCGCCTCGCCCGCGAGGGAGCCCGGCACCTGGCCACCACCCCCGAGGACCCCGCCCGCGCCGCCGAGGCCCTGCGCACCGCCCTCGCCCTCTGGCGCGGCCCCGCCCTCGCCGACCTCCCCGAGCCCGCCCGCACCGCCCACGCCGCCGCCCCGGAGGCCCGCCGCAGCGCCGCCCGCCGCGACCGGATCGAAGCCGAGCTCAGGGCGGGCGCAGCCGACCCCGCCTGGCTGCTGGCCGAGATCGAGGCGCTGATCCACGAGAACCCGTACGACGAACCCCTGCGTGCCCAGCAGCTCCGCGCCCTGCGCGCGGCCGGCCGGCCCGCCGACGCCCTCGCGGCGTACGAGCGCGCCCGCCGCACCCTCGCCGAAGGCCTCGGCACCGACCCGGGCCCCGAACTCACCGCCCTGCACGCGGAACTCCTCGCCCCACCCGCCCCGCAGAAGCCAGAACCGCAGAAGCCAGAACCGCCGAAGCCCGCACCGCACACGGCCCCCGGCGGCAACCTCCGCCCCCGCCTCACCTCCTTCGTCGGCCGCGAGCCCGAACTGGCCTCCCTGCGCACCGACCTGACCCGCCTGCGCCTCATCACCCTCACCGGCCCCGGCGGTTCCGGAAAGACCCGCCTCGCCGAGCACGCCGCCGCCGCCCACCGGCCCGAAGCCGCCTGGCTCGTCGAGCTGGCCCGCCTCGACCACCCCGGCGCCGTCCCAGGCGCCGTCCTCAGCGCCCTCGGCCTGCGCGAGAGTGCCCTCGTCGCCCGCGAGAAGACCGCCTCCGAGGACCCCACCGCCCAGCTCGTCGACCACTGCGCCCACCGCCGCCTGCTCCTCGTCCTCGACAACTGCGAGCACGTCATCGGTGCCGCCGCCGAACTCGCCGAGACCCTCCTCACCCACTGCCCCGGCGTCCGGATCCTGGCCACCAGCCGCGAACCCCTCGGCGTGCCCGGCGAAACCGTCCGCCCCGTCGACCCCCTCCCGCCCGACCCCGCGCACCGCCTGTTCGCCGACCGTGCCGCCGCGGTCCGCCCCGGGTTCACCCCCGCTGACGACCCGGACGCCGTAGCCGAGATCTGCACCCGCCTCGACGGCCTCCCCCTCGCCATCGAGCTGGCCGCCGCCCGCCTGCGGCTGCTCACCCCGCGCCAGATCGCCGACCGCCTCGAC
This sequence comes from Streptomyces sp. NPDC044571, assembly GCF_040647115.1. Lineage (NCBI taxonomy): Bacteria > Bacillati > Actinomycetota > Actinomycetes > Kitasatosporales > Streptomycetaceae > Streptomyces > Streptomyces sp. NPDC044571. The sequence goes on along the minus strand of NZ_JBEZBN010000016.1, from coordinate 10,957 downwards.
AACCGCTTCCGCCTCCTGACCAGCGGTTCCCGTACCGTCCTGCCCCGCCAGCAGACCCTGCGCGCCGTCGTCGACTGGTCCTGGGAGCTCCTCGACGCATCCGAACGCACCGTCCTGCGCCGCCTCTCCGTCTTCGCCGGCGGCTGCGACCTGCCCGCGGCCGAGGCCGTGTGCGCCGACACCGCCGCCGAACCCGCTCTCGGCGTTGCCGACGTCGCCGACGTCCTCGGCTCCCTCGTCGACAAATCCCTCGTCATCGCCGAGCCCGAAGCCGAACCCGGTCCCGACGGCATCGCCATGCGCTACCGGATGCTGGAAACCATCCACGAGTACGCCGCCGAACGAGCGGCCGCCGAGGAAGCCGACCGCACCGCCGCCGCCCACCGCCACGCCGACCACTACCACGCCTTCGCGGAGACCGCCGAGCCCCTCCTGCGCTCCGGCGCCCAACTTCCATGGATCCGCCGCACCGAGACCGAGCTCGACAACCTCCGCGCCGCCCTCCTGCACACCACCTCGACCGGCTCCGTCGAAGCCGCCGAGCGCCTCGCCCTCGCCCTGGGCTGGTTCTGGGCGCTGCGCAACTACCGGACCGAGGGCGCCGAATGGGCCGGCCGGATCCTCGCCCTCACCCCCGCCGAACCCGCCCGGGGCACGCCCGCGTACTGGCGCTTCATGCGGCTGCGGATGCTCCACCTGTTCCTGCTCGCCGACGGCCACTCGCCCGAGCAGTTCGACACCGCCCGGAACCGGGACTTGGCCGCCCGCTTGCAGGAGGTCTTCCAGCACGCCGGCCCCGAGGCCGTCGCCTTCCCCGGCATGCTGTGGCCGATGACGATCTTCCTCACCGGCGACACCATCGACTTCCGCACCGGACTGGACGCATCGGTCGAGAACTGCCGCCGCCACGGCGACGCATGGGCCCTGGGCGTCACCCTCATGTTCCGCACCCACATCGCCATCGACATCACCGGCGGCCTGCCCACCGTCGACGCCGACCTCGCCGAACTGCACGGCATCGCCGACCGGGTGGGCGACCGGTGGATCCGCGCCCAGGTGGCGAGCGCGGCCGGCGAGGTCGCCCTCTCGCGCAGCCGCTACGACTGGGCCCGCACCGAGTACGAGGAGTGCCTGCGCCTGGCCCGCGAGGTCGGCGCCCACACCGAGTCACCGTTCGCCATCGCCCGGATCGCGGAGACCGCCTTCTGCTCCGGGGACTTCGACGAAGCCGAACGCCTGCTCGGACAGGCGCACCGCGAGGCCGCCCAGTACGGCGGCGGAAACGACGTCCGCGCCTACGGCGGGATGCTCGCCGCGCTGATCGCCCTCGTCCGCGGGGACCTCGGCGAGGCCCGGGCCCACTGCGAACTCGCCCGGGCCGCCGCCAAGACGCTCACGGCGCCCCCGCAGTTCACCGCCGGGCTCGATCACGTGGACGCGATCCTCGTGGCCCGCGCCCACGGCCCGGCCACCGGTCTGGCCCGGCTGGGGCCGGCCCTGGCCGCCGCCGTCGCCGCGCACTGCGCAGAACGGGTCCTCGCCTCGCTCGCCGACACCGCGGCCGTCCTGCTGGCCGCCGCCGACCGGCCCGCCGAAGCCGTACGGGTCCTCGCGGCCTCCACCGCCTGGCGCGCGGGCCATCCCCGCTCGGTCCCCGAACAGGCCGCCGTGGCGGAACTCCCCGACCGCACCCGCGCCGCGCTGGGCGCCGAGCGCTACGCGAAGGAGGAGGCTGCCGGGGCGGAGCTCGCCCCGCCCGAGGTCGCCGCCCTGGTCAACGGCAGCTGATCACGCCGTCGGCCCAGCTCGCGAGGGTCGGCAGACTGCCCTGCCCGGCCCGCTCCACCACCAGCCTCAGCGTCGTGCGGCCGGTGAGCGGGACGTCCACGGCGACGGCCCGGTCCGCGGAGCCGAGCGCGGCGGACTGCCAGAGCCGCTGCCCGTCGCCGTACACGGAGAACCGCACCGTGCCGTCGGTGAGCAGCGACAGGCCGTCCACCCCGGCGCGCGCCGAGAAGGCGGTGCACCGCCGGTTGAGGGCGATCTCCACGCTGGAACGGGAGCTCACGGTGAGGCCCTGCCCGAAGCGCTGCTCGCCGATCCACAGCCCCCGGCGCTGCCAGACCCAGCTGCTGCGCCAGGTCCGGAGCTCGGGGCCGGTGTGGTCGCCGAAGGCCGAATGCCCGAGCCCGGCGAGCTGGAACCCCTGCGGCGGCCTCGGCACGGACGGCGTCGGCGAGGGCCGGGCCGGGCTCGGCCGCGGGCCCGGCGCCGGCGGGGGAGTAGAGGACGGCGTCGGCGTCGGCGACGGCTTCGGCGCCCGCGACGGCACGGGGGCGAGCTGCGGTTTCGAGGCGGAGGGCGCCGGCGAAGCCGGGGGCGTGCCCGGAGCGGACGGTACGGGGCCCTGCGCCTCCACCGGATCGGGCGCGGGTGTGGTCACCGGCGCCGGCCGTACGGGCGCCGCCACCCCCGGCGCGGGCTGCGCCGGGGCTCCGGGCTCGGGCTCCGCACCGACCAGCGCGAACACCACCCCGGCGGCCGCGGCCACCGCGATCCCGGCGGCGATGGCCGCCTTCGCCGGGAGCCCGAGCCCCTCGGACACCACGGCACCACCGACTCCGGCCCCGGTCCCACCCGCACCCCCGGCAGCCCCACCGGCCCCGGCGGCGCCCGCCCCGGACGCACCGGCCGCGCCCGCTCCCGCCCCCGCGGTCGATCCGCCCGAGGCGGCGGCAGCAGCCCCGGCACCTCCCGCCGCCATGGCCCCGCCGGCCACCACTCCCGCCGCCTTGGCCGCATAGCCGGCGGCGAACCACCCGATGACCGCGACCGGCAGCAGCGCGGGAATGCCCGCGTTGACGTCCTTGAGCTCCCCGGCGGCCAGCCGGCACTTCGGGCACTCCTCCAGGTGCCCCCGCAGCCCGTGCTCCGCCCGCATCCGCAGCCCGCCCCGGGCATACGCGCCCAGCCGGCCCGCATACCGCGCGCAGGCGCCGCCCGCACTGAGCGCCGCACTCACATGGGCCTGCAGGTACGCCTGCTTGAGCCCCTCCCTGGCCCGGCTCGCCAGCACGGCCGTCGCATTCGCGCTCAGCCCGAACAGCGGGGCGATCGCACTCGGCGAAGACTCCTCGACGGTGGTGTGCCACAAGACCGCCTGCCACCGCTCGGGCAGACTCCGGAAGGCCTGCACGGCCAGCGACTGCTCGGCCTCCCGCATCGCGCGTGCGTCGGCCCCCAGTTCGAGGGTGTCGTCCCCCGACAGGCCGGACAGCCCCGACAGCCCGCCGCCCTCCGAGCCCGCGGCCGCCTGCTCCGCGAACACCGCGAAGTCCTCGACGAGGTGCTCCCGCCGGGCCGTCTTCGCCCAGGCCGCGGCGACCCTCCGCACGGTGGTCAGCAGATACGCCCGCACCGACTGGTCCGGCCCGGCCCCGCCCCGTACCGCCTGCAGGGTCCGCGCGAACACCTCGGCGGTCAGGTCGTCGGCCGTGTGGCCGTCCCGGCAGCAGGTCCGCGCATAGCGGCGTACGGCAGCGGCGTGCCGCCGGAACAGCTCCTCGTACGCCGCGTCGTCCCCGGCGCGCAGCCGGGCGATCAGGTCCCCGTCGGACGGCGGCAGCTCACTCCCGGACGGGCACCCGGCGGCGTGCCGTCCACCCGGTTCGCGCTGGGCCGGCACCTGCCGGGCGTGCGGGGTCTCCGCACCGATCTCCCCGCCGACGCCACCGAGCGGCTCTTCCCGACCGTCAACGCCCATCGCGGACGCCCCGCACGACTCACTCAACCGGTGCACCGTTCAAGCCTGTCACACGGGGCGCGCGCGCCCGGGGCCCTCGCCCCACCATCCACCCGTCCGGGCACAGTTCAGCGAAACGCCGTGCCGCCCTTCACCCGGGCGGGTGGCGGCCGGGCGACGCGCCGCCGAGCCGGCGCGGGCCGACCCGACCGCCTCAGGCCGTCCGGGACCGTGGTCCTCAAGCCCTCCGGGACGGGCGCCCTCAGGCCGTCCGGGACCGGAGTCCTTCGAGCAGGATGTCGAGCAGCCGCGACGAAGCCGCCGCCTGCTGCGCCGCGTCCGGCAGCGCCGGAGCGGCCGTCGCTATCACCAGCAACACATCGGCCACCGTGACATCGGCCCGCAGCTCACCGGCCTCCCGCGCCCGGTCCACCAGCCGGCCGACGACCTGCAGCAGCGCGCCCGCACCGGCGTCCTGCGCGGGCTCGTCCTCCACGGCCCCGCGCGCACCGACGACCCGCAGCTCGGGCGCCGCGCCCGTCGGACCGGCCTGCCGCTGGTGCGGAACCCGCGCGGCCTCCGCCTCCTCGGCGCCGTCCTCGCCCGCCGACCCCACCCGCAGCACCTGCGGCGGCAGCAGCCGCCCGGCACCGGAGGCCACGGAGGTGCGCAGGAAGCGCGACAGCGCCTGCCACGGCTCCTCCTCCTGGCCCAGAGCGGCCTCGGCCTGCTCGGTGAGCCGGGCGGTCTCCTCCGCGGCTATCCGCCGCACCAGGACGTCCTTGCTCGGGAACCGCCGGTACACCGTGCCGACACCGACCCGGGCCCGCCGGGCCACGTCCTCCATCGGAGCCCCGTAGCCCAGCTCGCCGAAGACCTCGCGGGCAGCGCGCAGCACATGTTCGAGATTGCGCTGGGCGTCGACGCGCAGCGGCGTGGAGCGACCCACTCCGTGCGTGGTCGGGCCCGCCATCACGCGACCGTTGGTCTCGCCCGAGAGCGCGGTCGCAGAGCCATGGAAATCGGAAATGTTCATATGTATCCCCCGGTAATCATTTGTCTCCCCCCGGAGACACTCCCCGCCTTCGCGTCGAGGGGGCCACGGTCATGTGGGCCCGGTCCTACTCCTCGACGGGATACGAACATAGTTGAGCCAGAGTCAATTCAGAAGAGGGAGCCCCGGACGGACCACCGCCCGATCGGAGCATTCACCCCCACTTTTCCGGTCCAAGCCCTCGGAACCACCCCGTCCGCACCCGCTGACCTGCGAAGCTCCACTCCGACTCACGTCATCCGACAGCCCTGTCCCGGCACTCCCTCCGGTCACACAATGTGTCAGGCCTGTGGACAAACTCCCGGCCACGTTGCGTCATGGGATGGTGAAGGCTGCCAACTCCCGGGGCGCGGCCCCCGGCACCCCGCCCCGCACACGCATCCTCGTCGTCGGCGGGGGCTACGTCGGCATGTATACGGCGCTCCGGCTCCAGCAAAAGCTGAGAGCCGGCGAAGCCGAGGTCACGGTGGTCACACCCGAGCCCTACATGACGTACCAGCCCTTCCTCCCCGAGGCCGCCGCCGGCTCGATCTCCCCCCGCCACGTGGTGGTCCCGCTGCGCCGGGTCCTCAACAAATGCCGCATCCTCATCGGCGAGGCCCGGCACATCGACCACGCCAAGCGGACCGCGACCGTCACCACCCTCGCCACCGACGAGGAGGGCACCGGCGGCGTCGAGATCGAGTACGACGAACTCGTCCTCGCCCCCGGATCCATCTCCCGCACGCTCCCCATCCCGGGACTCGCCGACTACGCCATCGGTTTCAAGACCGTGGAAGAGGCCATCGGCCTGCGCAACCACGTCATCGAACAGATGGACATCGCCTCCTCCACCCGCGACCCCGCCATCCGCGACGCCGCCCTCACCTTCGTCTTCGTCGGCGGCGGCTACGCGGGCGTCGAGGCCCTCGGCGAACTGGAGGACATGGCCCGCTACGCGGCCCGGTACTACCACAACGTCAAGCCCGAGGACATGAAGTGGGTGCTGGTCGAGGCCAGCGACCGGATCCTGCCCGAGGTCGGCCCCGAAATGGGCGTCTACACGATCCGCGAACTGCGCCGCCGCAACATCGACCTGCGCCTGGAGACCCGGCTCGAATCCTGCGAGGACCGCGTCGCCGTCCTCAGCGACGGCACCCGCTTCCCCACACGCACCGTCGTCTGGACCGCCGGGGTCAAACCCCACCCCATCCTCGCCGCCACCGACCTGCCCAAGAACGGACGCGGCCGGCTCGCCTGCACCGCCTTCCTCACCGTCGAAGGCGTCGAGCACGCCTGGGCCGCCGGCGACGCCGCCGCCGTCCCCGACATCACCGCCGAGGCCGGCCGCGAATGCGCCCCCAACGCCCAGCACGCCGTCCGCCAGGCGAAGGTCCTCGCCGACAACCTCGTGGCCTCCCTGCGCGGCGAACTCCTGACCGAGTACGCGCACAAGTACGCGGGCTCCGTGGCCTCCCTCGGCCTCCACAAGGGCGTCGCCCACATCTACGGCCGCAAGCTCAAGGGCTACCCGGCCTGGCTGATGCACCGCGCCTACCACCTCAGCCGGGTCCCCACCTTCAACCGCAAGATGCGCGTCCTCGCCGAATGGTCGCTCTCCGGCCTCTTCAAGCGCGAGATCGTCTCCCTCGGCTCCCTCGAACACCCCAGGGCAGAATTCGAACTCGCTGCAGGCGGCGGCCCCAAGGACCCACCGTCCAGACCCGCCCCCAACCCCCCGCAGGACAGCCAGGGCTGACGTTGTCAGTGCGGTCGGCCACACTGGACGTGTGACCATAGGTGGGCTCACCCCTGCACAGAGTGACACCTGCAGAGTGACACCGACAGCGTGACACCGCCCCGCGAACGACCCCTTGGGGTACCCCCAGCGGTAGCCGGGGAACAGCGACCACTTGCGACACCACGAGGCTTGAACGCAGTGAACTTCACGCGCTGGAGCGCCCGGCTGCCCGGAACGCAGCGCCGCGCCGCCGCCCGGTCCGAACACGCCGCAGCCCAGGCCAAGCGGGGTGAAGGTGCCGTCCCGGCAGCCCGCGGCGCCGCCGGCCGCCCCACCACGACCCCGGACGGCGCCCCCGCCGACGCCACCGTCCGCGGCACCGGCCGGGCGGCCGCCCCCGGCGCGGGCACCGTCCCGGGCAGCGGTGTCCTCGCCGCCGTGCCCTCCCTCGACGAGCTCTCCGTACGGGAGGTCCTCGGCCGGCTCCCGGCCCTCGTCGCCCTCGTCCACGGCCCCGAACACCGCGTCGCCTACGTCAACGACGCCTACACCGCCGGCTTCGGCCCCCGCCCCGCCGGCGCACCCGCCCACGAGGCCCTCCCCGAAATCGGCGAGCTCGGCCTCCTCCCGCTCCTCGACCAGGTCCAGCGCAGCGGCAAACCCCGAACCGCCAAGAACCGCACCGCACCCGGCGGCGGCAGCTCGTACACCGTCACCTGCACCCCCGTCGAATTCCCCAAGGCCGACCCCGACACCGACGGCGACCCCCACCACACCGGCGTCCTGATCCACCTCGCCGACGTCACCGACCATGCCGAAGCCGTCGACCGGCTGCGCGCCAGCGAGCGCCGCCAGCGCGAAGCCGCCGTCACCCTCCAGCGCTCCCTGCTCCCCCAGGAACTGGAACAGCCCGACGACCTCCGCATCGCCGCCACCTACCAACCCGGCGGCACCGAAGCCGCCGTCGGCGGCGACTGGTACGACGTCATCACACTCGGCGCCGGCCGCACCGCGCTCGTCATCGGCGACGTCATGGGCCGCGGCGTCCGTGCCGCCGCCGTCATGGGCCAGCTGCGCACCGCCGTCCGCGCCTACGCCCGCCTCGACCTCCCGCCCCACGAGGTGCTCCAGCTCCTCGACGGGCTCGCCGCCGAGATCGACGCCAGCCAGATCGCCACCTGCGTGTACGCCGTCCACGACCCCAACGAGGGCCTGCTCGCGTACGCCTCCGCCGGCCACCTCCCGATCCTGGTCCGCGACGAGGACGGCACCGTACGCCGCGCCGCCGACCCCACCGGCCCGCCGCTCGGCACCGGAGGCTGGCTGCACACCTCGGGCACCATCGCGCTCGGCCCCGGCTCCACCGCCGTCCTCTACACCGACGGCCTGGTCGAACGCCGGGGCGAGGACATCGACGAGGGCGTCGCCGCCCTCGAACGCGCCCTCTCCGGCGCGCAGGGCACCCCGGCCGTCATCTGCGACCGCCTGATGCGCGCCCTCGGCGTGGACGCCGACCACGACGACGACGTCGCCGTCATGGTCCTCCAGCAGCCCAGCCGCACCGGGTCGGACGCCGAGCTCTTCCACAACGCCGCCCTCGAACTCCTCGGTGGCATCGAGGCCGCCCCGCGCGCCCGCGCCTTCGCCCAGGGGGTCCTCACCTCCTGGCGCTTCCCGGTCGAGCTGTGCGACCTGGGCGTCCTGGCAGCGAGCGAGCTCGTCGCGAACTCCCTGCAGCACGGCACCCCGCCCATGCGGCTGCGGCTGCGCCGCACCGATCGCCGCCTGATCATCGAGGTCACCGACGGGGACGACCATCTCCCGCGCCGCCGCCGCGCCGAACCGGCCGACGAGACCGGCCGCGGCATCTCGATCGTCGCCACCATCGCCTCCGCCTGGGGCTCCCGCCGTACGCCGGGCGGCGGCAAGGCGGTCTGGTGCGAGTTCGCCCTCCCGGACACGTAGACGAACGCGAAAAGGGCCCGGTCCCCCCGGACCGGGCCCTTCTTTCGTCTTCTTCCGCGGTCAGACGACCGCAGGCTCGGCGGCCTGCGCGAGCGCTGCGGACTTCACGGCCGTCGTGGCCGTCGCGACGACTGCGGGCGCAGGCGAAGCCGGCTGCACCTTCAGGAGCGCCGGCCTGTCCTGCACCGCGCTCAGCTGCGTGCCGAGCCGCAGCGCCAGCCAGGCGATCCCGAGGGAGACCGCGACGAATACCCCGATGTAGAGGACCGGCACCCCCGCCCCCAGCGGCACCCCCAGCGGCCCCAGCGCCAGCGCCATCTGCTTGACCAGGGCGAAGGCGGAGTTGTACTGGCCCACGGACCCCTCCGGCGCCAGGTCGGCCACCAGCGGAGCCAGGGTCGGCGACAGCATGGCCTCGCCGATGCCGAAGAGCCCGTACGTCGCGACGAACGCGGCCGCGGCCATCACGGCACTGCCGTGCCCGAGCCCCGAGAACCCGGCGATGAGCCAGGCGATGGTCCAGATCAGGCCGACCAGCGCGATCACCCGCGAGCGGCGCCGCTGCTCCACCAGCTTCAGGACGACGAACTGCGCGAGCACGATCGCGCCCGTGTTGGCGGCCAGCGCGAAGCCCAGGGTGGACGGGGAGATCCCGGCGGCCTCGGTACCGAAGGCGGCGAGGCCCGACTCGAACTGCCCGTAGCAGGCGAAGAAGATCACGAAGCCCAGGACGAGCAGCTTGACCATGGCCCGGTGCTGCAGCAGCCGCTTCCAGGCCCCGCCCGACTGCGCCGGGTCCCGCGGTACGGCGTCCTTGATGCCGGGGGCGTGGGGCATCCGTACGGTCAGGATGACGCCGGCCAGCACCAGGAACATCACGGCCTCGATCCCGAACAGCAGCGTGAAGCTGCCGGGCCGGGTCTCGTCGACGATCTGGCCGCCGATGAGCCCGCCGATTCCGAGACCCAGGTTCTGCATGAAGAACTGCAGGGCGAAGGCGCGGGTCCGCGTCGTCGGGGTCGAGCACCACACGATCATCGTGGCCAGCGCGGGCTGCATGACCGCCTGCCCCGCGCCGAGCGCCAGAGCGGACAGCAGGATCGGGACCAGCCCGGTGGAGAGCCCGAGGGACAACGCACCGGCGGAGGCGGCGAAGGCCGCACCGATGACCACGGGGACGGGACCGCGGCGGTCGATGACGCGACCGGTGAAGGGCAGCGCGACCAGGGCGGAGACGGCGAAGGCCACGAACGCGCTCGTGGCGGCCATGGAGCCCAGACCCCGCACCTGCGCCACGTAGATGTAGAGGAACGGAACCGTGAAGCCGATGCCGAACGCGGTCAGCGCGTTGCCGGCCTGGATCCGCCGCATCGCAGCGCCCATCACCTTGGTCACTTCTCACCTGTCCTGGAGATCTGAAGCCCGAAGACTTCATAGCTAAAGTTCGATAGTTAACAGTACACACCGAAGGAGTTAGACGCCAACGAGCTCATGCGATACTTCGTCCATGGGTGACATCCCCGACGGCACCGCGCCCGTCCACGAGCCGAGCCTCGACGAGCAGATCGCCGTCTATCAGCGCGAGTTCCAGGACCTGGACCCCCAGGTGGAGAAGGTGGTCTCGGCGCTCAGCCGCCTCAACCGCCGCATGAACGTCGCGTACGGACGCCAGACCGCCGCCCTGGGCATCAGCAACGCGGAGTGGGAGGTCCTCAAGGCCCTCGTCATCTCCGGCGCCCCCTACCGGATGGGCCCGAGCGAGCTGGCGAAGCAGCTGGGCCTCACGCCGGCGGCGATGACCCACCGGATCGACCGCATGACGGCGGAGGGACTGGTGACCCGCGAACGGGACGAGTCCAACCGGGTCCGCGTGATCGTGGAGCTGACGGACGAGGGCCGCAGCAAGTGGCTCGACGCCATGCGGGCGGCCACGGTCTTCGAGGAGGACCTCCTCCAGGACCTCTCCACGGCGGAACGCGGGGTCCTGGGCGACATGCTCACGCGGCTCCTGGAACGGGTGGAGGACCTCCAGTCCCGGACCTGACGAGGTGTACCAGGAGTGGGGTTGACACGGCCCCCTCGGGTCCGTAAGGTTCTTCGAGTTGTCCCTGAGCCGAAAGGTTTTGGCGACGACACATCCCGCCGCCTCGTTGCGGCACCCAACTCAGCACGATCTCCCCTCGGGAACACATTCGGCATGCCCGAATTGATTTCCGAAAGGCCGATTATGAATCGGTCGGGAAATCCACTAGAGTTCTGGGAGTCGGAAGGGCCCAACAGCCCGGAAGACAAACCCCGCTGACTGGGGGTCAGGCCCGAAAGAGTCTGATAGAGTCGGAAACGCAAGAACGAAGGGAAGCGCCCGGAGGAAAGCCCGAGAGGGTGAGTACGAAGGAAGCGTCCGTTCCTTGAGAACTCAACAGCGTGCCAAAAATCAACGCCAGAAGTTGATACCCCGTCCACTTCGGTGGATGAG